>CACXHD010000171.1 GCA_902767335.1 uncultured Lachnospiraceae bacterium | reverse complement strand
GGGGGTTAAGGAAACACTGATTTACAGCCAGCGTCATTCTTAATATATTCTATGAGGTTGACTGTAACGCTCCGCGGGGATGCGCAATCTTTAGAAACAAAGGGGAGTGGAGAACCTGTGGGAACGGCGGACTGGCCGGCCGCACAGTGATCCAAAATTGGAGGAGAGCACAGATGAGCAGCAGGATAGAACAGATTATTGAAGAAATTGAAGAATATGTAGACAGCTGTAAGTTTCAGCCGTTGTCTTCCACAAAGATTGTGGTAAATAAGGAAGAACTGGAAGAACTGCTTCGGGAACTTCGGATGAAGACCCCGGATGAGATCAAGCGGTATCAGAAGATTATCAGCAATAAAGACGCGATCCTTGCGGATGCGCAGGAAAAGGCGGACGCGATTATCCGTGACGCCCAGGAAAAGGCCGAGCGGATTGTCAGCGAGAGCGAAGTGATGCAGAAGGCTCTGGAGCAGTCGCATCAGCTGATCGATGATACCAACGCACAGGCGCAGGAACTGATTGACAATGCAACAGCGGATTCGAACAATATCCGTCTCAGTGCGATCTCCTATACGGATGAGATGCTGGAAAATCTTGAAAAGATTATGACGCATTCGATCGATTCCGCAGGCCAGAAATACCAGAACTTTGTTAATTCGATACAGTCCTGCCTTGATATTGTCACCAGAAACCGTTCGGAGCTTTCTCCTCAGGTTCCGCCTTCTTCGTATTCATCCGTTGAGTCGATTTCGGATGACAGTGAAACGGATGAAGACTGAGTTTCGGTTTGACTTCCTATTATGACGGAATGTGCTGAGCATTCGGATTCCAGCGTAACGACGCGGCTCCGGATGCTCAGTTTCGTGTAGGGGAAGATGCCCGAGTAAGATTTGAAGACGAGTTCTGCGTGATTTGAAGAGCGGATCAGGGACATGCACTGCGCGATTCGAAGAGTCGATTACAGCAGGTTAGGAGCGCGGATAACAGCGGGATTAGAATGCCGGTGACAGCGGATCAGGAGAATGGAACGTATGGAACAGATGCGGCTGGACCGTTTCCTTGCAAACAATGGATGCGGAACGCGAAATGAAGTGAAAAAGCTGCTGCGTGCGGGGTTGATCTCCTGCAATGGAGAAGTGGTGAAGGACCCGGCGAAAAAAATATCGCCGGATACGGACCGGATTCTCTGCCGCGGGGAGCAGGTGAATGCTCTCGCGGGCCGGATACTGATGCTCAACAAACAGGCAGGTTATATAACAGCAACCAGCGACCGCAGGATGAAAACGGTCATGGATCTGATCGGTCCTGCGTATGCGAAGGATCGCAATCTGTTTCCGGTGGGAAGGCTGGATCGGGATACAGAAGGCCTGCTCCTGCTGATGGATGACGGGGAACTGGCCCATCGGCTGCTGTCCCCGGCATGGCATGTGGAAAAAGAGTATGAAGCGGTCGTAACCGGGACAATCGGAGAAGCGCAGGTACGTGCGTTTGCCGACGGTCTGGACATCGGCGACGAGGAACAGACGATGCCGGCCGGGCTGGAGGTCCTCTGGACTGGTACGGCACAGGAGCGGAAATCGCGGGATGACGCGGAGGACAGCGCAGAGACGGCCGAGGTTTCGGCTGCGCGGGATGATGCAGAGGATGCCGCAGAGGATGCCGGCTTTCCGGTTTTTCGGGAAGACGCAGAGGACAGCGCAGAGACGGCCGGGTTTTCGGCTGCGCGGGATGATGCAGAGGTTATCAGGAATCTGCTTGAAAGATGGACTGCGCTTTCGGTTTCGGTGGACGAGCGGGAGATAAGCGATGACTCGGGGAAGGACCAGAGATTAAGCGAAGACCCGGGGAATGGCCAGAGATTAAGCGAAGACCTGGGGAATGGCCAGAGATTAAGCGAAGACCCGAGGAAGGGCCAGAGATTAAGCGAAGACCCGGTGAAGGGCCAGAGAATAGACGATGACTCGGAAAAGGGCTGGAGAATAAGCGATGACTCGGAAAAAGGCCGGAGAATAGGCGATTGCTCGGAAAAGGACCGGAGAAGAAACGACGATTCGGAACAGGACCGGGCGGATGCAAGGATCAGCTGTGTACGGGTCCGGATCCGCGAAGGACGTTATCATCAGGTGAAACGGATGTTTGAAGCGGTGGGAAGCCGGGTTCTGTATCTGCGCCGGACGGCCATGGGGCCGGTGCGGCTTGATGAGAGCCTTGCGACGGGACAGGTCCGTCTGCTCCGGGAAGAAGAAATTCAAAGCCTGCGGATGTGTACGCAGACAGCAAATTCGTAATGGCGGCGTTCCGGAAGCGGACAGGGCTTGCCGGGCAGAAAAATCCGGAAGATGGAACCGGAAGGTGCAGCCGGAAGATGGAACCGGAAGGTGCAGCCGGAAGATGGATCCAAAAAATGCAGCCGGAATATGGAACCGGAAGACGGGATCAGAAGAAGAAACCGGAATACGGAATCGAAAGATGAAACCGTAGGAAGAAGCCGGAACAGGAACCGGAAAGCGGAGCTGAAAGACGAAACCGGAGAATGGAACCATAGAAAGAAATCGGAGAATGGAACCATAGAATGAAACCGGAAAAATGAAACCGCAGGATGAAAAGGATTGAAATCAGATGAGCAAACAGGATAACAGCGGATTTCTTCCGGTCTGCCCGGAGGATCTGCGGGAGCGGGGGATTGATCAGCTGGACTTTGTTTATGTGATCGGCGATGCATATGCGGATCATCCCTCCTTCGGGCCGGCCATTATCAGCCGGCTTCTGGAGGATTATGGCTTCCGTGTCGGGATCATCTCCCAGCCGGACTGGAAGGATCCGGACAGCGTCCGACTGCTGGGGGAGCCCCGGCTGGCGTTTCTGGTATCTGCCGGAAATATGGATTCCATGGTGAACCATTATGCGGTATCCAGAAAACGGCGGAAGACGGACAGTTATACGCCGGGAGGCGTGATGGGAAAACGGCCGGACCGGGCTGCGATTGTCTACAGCAATCTGATCCGCGCTGCATACCGGAATATTCCGATCATCGTCGGGGGCATCGAGGCGAGCCTTCGAAGGATGGCGCATTATGACTACTGGAGCGATACCCTGCGGCGTTCCCTGCTGATGGACTGCGGCGCCGACCTGATTTCCTACGGCATGGGGGAACATTCCATCATTGAGATTGCCCAGGCCCTGGACGCCGGGATTGCGGTGAAAGACATTACTTTTGTGCGGGGGACGTGCTTTCGGACGAAGGATCCGGAGATGCTCGGAGATGCGCTGGTCCTGCCCTCCTACGAGGAGATGCAGAAGGATCCGCTCATGTACGCGAAAAGCTTTGCGACGCAGTACCGGAATACGGATCCGTATTCCGCGAAAAAGCTGGCGGAAGGATATGGCACGGTCTGGGTTGTTCAGAATCCGCCGTCCATGCCGCTGACGCAGCAGGAGATGGATGATGTCTATGATCTGCCGTATATGAGAAAGGCGCATCCGATGTACGAGGCGGCCGGCGGCGTACCGGCAATGTCGGAGATCCGGTTTTCCCTGGTCAGCAATCGCGGATGCTTCGGCGGATGCAGCTTCTGCGCGCTGACGTTTCATCAGGGAAGGATCATTCAGTCGCGCAGTCATGCGTCGCTGCTGCGGGAGGCAAAACTGCTGACCGAGGATCCGGATTTCAAGGGATATATTCATGATGTCGGCGGCCCGACGGCGAATTTCCGGGAGCCGGCCTGTGAGAAGCAGAAGGTGCGGGGCGCATGCCCGGGACGGCAGTGCCTGTTTCCGGAACCCTGTCGTCATCTGAAAGCGGATCATTCCGATTATATTGCGCTCCTGCGGAAGCTGCGGGCGCTGCCGGGCGTGAAGAAGGTGTTTATTCGCTCCGGGATCCGGTTTGACTATCTGTTGGCAGACAAAAATGACGAGTTTCTGAGGGAACTGGTGAAATACCATATCAGCGGCCAGCTGAAGGTGGCGCCGGAGCATATTTCGGATCCGGTGCTGGAGAAGATGGGAAAACCGCCCCATCGGGTCTATGAGCGGTTTACCCGGTGTTATCATGAGATGAATCAGGCCTGCGGGATGAACCAGTATCTCGTCCCGTATCTGATGTCCTCCCATCCGGGATGCGGCATGAAGGAAGCGGTCGAGCTGGCCGTCTGGCTGAAAGGGCTCGGCTACATGCCGGAACAGGTACAGGACTTTTATCCGACGCCGTCCACCCTTTCCACCTGCATGTATTATACCGGCGTGGATCCGAGGACGATGCAGCCGGTGGAGGTGACAAAGGATCCGCATCAGAAGGCGATGCAGCGGGCACTGATTCAGTACCGGGATCCGGCGAATGCTGACCTGGTGCGGGAGGCGCTTGTGCTGGCACATCGGACGGATCTGATCGGATACGGGCCGGATGCGCTGGTACGGCCTGAGCGGCCCGAACGGCCCGAACGCCCAGAACGGAAGAACGGCCGGGGACAGAAACCGCATGCCGGCCGGGACGGAAAGCGCAGCGGGACAAGAGATGACGCGGCAAGGAGCGCCGGAGCGAAGAGTAACGGAACGAAAAACGCAGCGGCGAAAAGCGATGGAGCAAAGGGTTCAGCGGGGAGAAGTTCCGGAACGAGAAATGCATCGACGGGAAGCGTCGGAGCGAGGAGCGCAGCTGAAAGAGATACAGCGGCGAGGAATGCATCGGCGAGAAGTGTCGGAGCGAGGAGCGCAGCGAGGAGAGATACTGCGGCGAGGAATGCCGGCTCTTCCGGGAGAAGCAATGAGCAGCACGGAAAGAAGCGTGTGATCCGGAATGTACATAAAGCAAAGGAAGCGCGGAAGAAATAACCAATGATGAAGAAGACGAAAAAAGGAAATCTGGGATATATCCGGTATGAGAAGGTGAAACGGGGACTGGTGGCAGCGTTGATGTTCGCGATCCCTCTGACGATCTTTTTTACGGGCCTGATTACAACGGGAACCCGCAAAAATCTGCTGACGGTTGTGGCGATTCTCGGCATCATTCCAGCGGCCAGATTTGCGGTCAGCTGGATTATGATCATGCTGCAGAAGGATGCGGATCCGAAGATGGCTGCTGCCACAGAAGAAATCTGCCCGGAGATGGTAAAGGCATACGAGCTGACCGTGACCGCCTATGAAGGCAGGATGCCGTTGGACTGCGTCGTTGTTTACGGAGGCAGCCTTGCATGCTATTCCTCCCGCGGCGACCGGAACAAGTTTTCCTTTATGGAAAAACATATCGAGAGCATTCTCAAATCCAATGGGTTGACTGCAAAAGCAAAGATTTTTGCGGAAGAGCGAAGCTATCTGGACCGGATCCGTTCCATGGCAAAAGCATTTCAGGCGAAGCAGGCCGAGCTGGACGAGCAGGCGGACCTTGTAAAACAGGCGGAGCTTGCGAAACAGGCGGAACTTGCAAAAAAGGCGGAAACGGCGAAACACGTGGAGCAGGCGGAATATACGGACCAGGTGGAGCAGGCAGAGTATACAGAGCAGGCGGAACAGGACGAGCAGGAAAACCGTACGGAGAAGACGGGGGAAGGCTCGGCGGTTTCTGTCCGGGATCGGAAAATCCTTGGTGTGCTGGAGGCGATTTCCCTATGAGAGAAGTGACGATCACCCCTTCGCTGGAGGGAATGCGTCTCGACCGTATGCTGCAGAAATATCTTTCCGGGGCGACGACTTCTTTTCTCTACAAGATGCTCCGGAAAAAGAATATTACTCTGAACGGGAAAAAGGCAGCCGGAAATGAAAAGCTTGCTGCCGGGGATGTGGTCCGGATCTGGTTTTCCGCGGAGACGCTGGAGAAGTTTCTGGATCCGGCGCTCGCTGCGGCTGCAGACAGCCCGACGGAGGCGCCGGGCACAGGACGTCAGGAAGTTCGACGGACGGATTCGGAGAGGACAGCTGCCGGGGCATCGGAAAAAACCGGACGAGGAGAGCTGCTTTCCGGCGCAGGCCGTCGGAGATCAGAGTCGCTTTCCGGCGCAGATCGTCGGAGATCCGAGTCGCTTTCCGGCGCAGATCCTCGGAGATCCGAGTCGCTTTCCGGCGCAGGCCGTGGGAGATCAGAGACGCTCTCCGGCGCGGGCCGTCGGAGATCAGAACCGTTTCCCGGCGCGGGCCGACGGATTTCGAATGAGGGGCTTCCGGCTGCAGCGGGACAATTCCGGCAGTGGATCCTGTATGAAGATGAAAACATAATTGTGGCGGACAAACCGGCAGGTCTGCTGACACAGAAAGCGGAACCGTCGGACAGTTCCCTGAATGAATATCTGATCGCCTACTTGCTGGAGAGCGGGCGTACGAGTCTGCCCGATCTGGCGCTTTGCCGGCCCTCGGTCTGCAACCGTCTGGACCGGAATACCAGCGGACTCGTTCTGGCAGGAAAAACCCAGGCGGGACTGCGGGCGTTGTCGGCCATGTTCCGGGACCGGACGGCACAGAAATATTACCTGTGCGCTGCGGCGGGGCGGTTCGAGGAAGCGGTGACGATCGACGGCTGGCTGAAAAAGGATCCGAAGACCAATATCGTTGCTCTGAGCCGGACACCGCAGGAGGATTCCAGAAAGATCCTCACCCGGTTTCGCCCTCTGGCATTTGCGGAGGAATCCGGACAGGCATTTACGCTTCTGGAGGCGGAACTGATCACCGGACGGACGCACCAGATCCGCGCCCATCTGGCTAGTATCGGCCATCCGATCCTCGGGGATCCGAAATACGGGATCCCGGCGCTCAATCAAAGACTAAGAGATCAATATCGGATCAAAAGTCAGATGTTGCATGCGTACCGCATTGTGATGCCCGACGGAATGGAAGCGCCCCTGTCGGAATGCAGCGGCAGAGAGTGGCGAACACCGATCCCGGTGGAATTTGCGAGACTGTTTCCGTCATGGAAGGAAGGATCTGCCGCTGCCGCCGTCATCTCGCGGAATTGATTTCCTGATTGCATCGGCAGAAAGTATTGCTGGGGAGAAACGCGCTCAGCCGGAGACGGAATGGCTGCTGGGCAGAAAACACTCAGCCGGAGGCGGAAAATAAAGAAAAAAGGAATGAATCATGAGAAAGACCGAAAGGTTATGAGAGTATGGCACAGGGAAAAACAAGAGGCCTGAGAGGATCGGCTCTGGAGGAGCTGATCAATATGACAAACGAGCAGTATTCAGAGCAGGGACTGGCGCTGATGCAGAAGGTTCCGACACCGATCACACCGATTAACATTGACAAAGAGAGCAGGCATATTACGCTGGCCTACTTTGACCATAAAAGCACAGTGGATTATATCGGCGCCGTCCAGGGCATACCGGTATGCTTTGACGCGAAGGAATGCAGTTATGATACCTTCAGTCTGCAGAACATTCATCCGCACCAGATTCGTTTTATGGAGCAGTTTGAACAGCAGGGCGGGATTTCTTTCCTGATCATCTGCTATAACCATCTGAACCGGATTTTCTACATGCCGTTTGCAGATATCAAGCGATTCTGGGACCGGGCGCAGAACGGCGGAAGAAAAAGCTTCCGTCTGGAGGAGATCGACGAGACGATGGAACTGCATCCGCGGGGCGGATACCTGGTGCCGTATCTCGACATGCTCCAGGAAGACCTGAACCGGCGGGACCGGGAGGAAGAAGAAAAATCCTGAGCAGATTCCGAACCCGGCGAGACCGGAGGAAGAAGAAAAATCCTGAGCAGATTCCGAACCCGGCG
>CACXHD010000170.1 GCA_902767335.1 uncultured Lachnospiraceae bacterium | reverse complement strand
TTTGTCGTAGAGACCGCTGATGAAGAGATCCGTGCAGCCGGCAGCGACCTGAAGTATGAGGTCGGTACGATGATCGAGATCCCGCGTGCGGCCCTGACAGCCGATGAGATTGCGAAATCTGCAGATTTCTTCTGCTTTGGCACGAACGACCTGACCCAGATGTCCTACGGCTTCTCCAGAGACGATGCGAGCAAGTTCCTGACCGAATATTACAACGCAAAGATCTTCGAGAACGATCCGTTCGCAAAACTTGACCAGAACGGCGTCGGCAAGCTGATGGAGATGGCGATTTCTCTCGGCAAGAGCGCAAATCCGAATCTGCACATCGGCATCTGCGGCGAGCACGGCGGAGATCCGTCCTCCGTTGAGTTCTGCAACAAGATCGGCCTGGACTATGTTTCCTGCTCACCGTTCCGCGTACCGATCGCGAGACTGGCTGCGGCACAGGCTGCCATCAAGCAGGCAAAAGAGTGCTGATGACACTGGCCCCGGATCCTGCTTTGGGATCGGATCCTGCTTCGGGATCGGATGTTGTACCAGGTGCGGGAAATGAAGGGAAAGTGTAAAAAGGTATATATTCTATAATATCTATAATAAATCGGGGGAGGCATTTCGCCTCCCTCTTTTCGTGCAAAAAATCATTGCATAGCAGCGGCAGAAAAAAACTCCCGGATGGCCATTCGACCATCCGGGAAGCAGGAAAGTGCAAAACGCGTCAGAAGCGCACCGTGATCACCTTCGTGGGGCATTTCTCGGCGCATTTGCCGCAGCGGGTGCACTTGGAATAATCGATGCGCGCTACGTTGTCGATGACATGGATGGCGTCGAATTCGCACTGGCGTTCGCACATTTTGCAGCCGATGCAGCCGGCCTGGCAGACTTTTTTGACTGCGGGACCGCGCTCGGGGTTCGAGCAGGAAACGGCGTAGACTGCATCATCCGGGATGATTTCGATCAGATGCCGCGGGCAGACGGAAACGCATCTGCTGCAGGACATACAGCGTGCCCGGTTGACTTTTGCGATGCCGTTGACGATATGGATGGCATCGTAGGGACATGCTTTTACGCAGGACCCGAGGCCGAGGCAGCCGTAGGGGCAGCTCTTCGTTCCGAGGCCGCTGTCCGCAGCGGCCTGGCAGTCGGGAATTCCGATATAATTGGCCAGATGGATGGACTTTTCGGAATCGCCGGAGCATTTGACGAAGGCGGCGGTATGTACCATCTCGCCGGCTTCGATGTCCATGATGTGGCCGATTTTTTCTGCTACCGGAGCGCCGCCGACGGGGCAGCCGGTGACCGGCGCTTCCCCTTTGACAATGGCTGCTGCCAGCGCATCACAGCCGGCATAGCCGCAGCCGCCGCAGTTGTTGCCGGGCAGGCAGTCGCGGACGGCGATTTCTTTCTCATCCACTTCGACAGCAAATTTTCTTCCGACATTTACCAGGACAACGCCGATCAGAAGACCGATTAAGGATACCAGAAGGGTAGCAATCAGGATTGGATTCATCGCTCTACCTCCTTACCTTATAAAGACAGGCCGGAAAAGCCCATAAACGCGATTGACATCAGAGCTGCGGCCAGGAGCACAACCGGTGCGCCGCGGAAGGGAGACGGAAGGTCTTCCTCATTGATCCGTTCGCGGATGCCGGCCAGCAGCACGATCGCGATGGTGTAGCCGACCGCGGTTCCGAAACCGGCGGTAACGCTCTGGATGAAGTTGTACTCATTTTCCACGTTGGTCAGCGCCACGCCGAGCACGGCACAGTTGGTCGTGATCAGAGGCAGATAGATGCCGAGGGCATTGTAGATCGCCGGCGAGGATTTTTTCAGGAACATTTCCACAATCTGAACCAGCGCCGCAATGACCAGAATGAAAACAATGGTCTCAAGATATTCCAGCTGGAAGGGCTTCAGCAGAAACTGGTAAAGCAGATTCGCGACGGCGGAGGCAATGGTTATGACAAAGATAACCGCGACACCCAGCGCAGCGGAATTCTTGACGGATTTCGAAACGCCGAGGAAGGAACAGATCCCGAGGAACTGGCTGAGCACAACATTGCTTACCAGCGCGGTTGTAATGATGATGAAAATCAGGGAAGTCTCAGACATTACTCTACACCTCCTTTATCTGCTGCGGGGCGGCTTTTTCAGCGCGATCCGGCTGCAGGGCGGCTTTTTCTTCACGGATCCGGTCTGCGGACACGGCGTCATCGCAGGAGGATGCGCACACGGAGCAGCAGCCGTCACAGCCTTCGACCTTCTTGTTTGCCGCGGTCTTGATCTGCAGGGCATTCATTACGGCGATAATGAAGCCGATGATCAGGAATGCGCCCGGTGCCTTTACAAATACAGCAACGGGAGGAATCGGGAATACGCCGGAGATGTCGGTTCCGAATACGGTGCCGTTTCCGATGAGTTCCCGAAGAAAGCCGATCAGCACCAGGGCTGCGGTAAAGCCGAGCCCCATGCCGATCCCGTCCATCGTGGACAGGAGCGGCGGATTTTTGCCGGCGTAAGCTTCCGCTCTTCCGAGAATGATACAGTTGACGACGATCAGAGGGATATAGATGCCCAGCGCCTTGTAAAGCCCGGGAAGGTACGCCTGGATCAGCAGCTGCACCACGGTCACCAGTGAGGCCACGACAACAATGTAAGCCGGGAGGCGGACCTCATCCGGAATGACATTGCGCATGACGGAGATGATCAGGTTGGAAAGAATCAGGACTGCCATCGTGGACAGCCCCATGCCGACCCCGTTGAATGCCGAGGTCGTCACAGCGAGCGTCGGGCACATGCCGAGCATCAGGATCAGGGCAGGGTTTTCTTTGACGATGCCGTTATAAATCCGCTCAACATATGGATTCATTTTATTCTTCTGGCTGTTCATAGAGACCCCCTTTACTCGGACATGGTCCGATAGAAATCGAGCGCGGTATTGATTGCGTTGGCAACGGCACCGGAGGTGATGGAAGCGCCGGAGACACTGTTGACCTCGCCGGGTTCGCTGGCGCTGCCGGACTTGTTCAGTGTGAACGCGTCTGTCTGGACATTCTTGAACTGGTTCTTGAATTCCGGCTCATTGGCGCGCATTCCCATACCGGCGGTCTCGTTGAGTTCCGTAAACGCGATCGATGTGATCGTACCGTCAAGGGTCATGCCCACCGACATCGCAATCTCACCGTCGTATCCGTCGGCGGAGGAGACATTCATCACATAGCCGACGGTATTGCCGCCCTCATCCAGTGCGGAAGCCACCTCATTGATCCATGTTCTGCCGAAGCGGGAGGCATCATAGGGTACCGGAAGAGCAGCGACCTTCTCTTCGACGGCGCTGTCATAGGTAAAGGAAGCCGCGTCCGGCATAACCGATTTATAGGACTGCGCCTGCTCGACCTTTTTCTGTTCTTCGATCTGCTCTTTCGTCATCTCGAAGACAGCGGACAGCGCGAGTCCGGCCAGCAGCGTGATGACAAACAGATTGACGGCAGCCTTCGGGAACTGTCTTTCCTGATATTCTCCGTTCCGGTATCCGAGCGGTTTGCGGACCTTCAGGCGGTCAAGGAAGGGAACCAGCATATTCGTGATGATGATGGCATAGCTGACCGAGTCGGCCGCGCTGCCCTTCACGCGGAACAGCCCCGCAAGGACGCCGATGCAGACGCCGAAGATGACCTGGCCTTTTTCCGTCATCGGACTGGTGACGGGATCCGTCGCCATGAAGATGCCGCCCATCAGAATACCGCCGGCAAACAGGTGGGTCAGCAGGAACGGAATGGAAAATCCTTTGCCGCCGAAGATCAGGATAAACGCCGAAAAGCTCAGGATCACGCTGGCCGGTATGGTAATCGTAATGCCGCCGGTGATCAGCAGATAGGCGCCGCCGATCAGCAGGGCAAGGGCGGATCCGCCGATGACACTGGAGGAAAAACCGAGGAAGGTATCCGTCAGACGGATGACTTCTCCGGCCCGGAGTGCTGCAAGCGGCGTCGCCGAGGAAACGGCATCTGCCGGGAATGCAGTCATCACACTTCCGAAGGAAATCAGAAGGAAACATCTGGCTGCCAGGGCCGGGTTCATGAAGTTCTTTCCCAGGCCTCCGAAGAAGCACTTGACGACCAGAATGGCGAACATGCCGCCGAGTACGGGGATATACCACGGACAGGACGGCGACAGGGAGAGCGCCAGCAGCAGGCCGGTGACAACGGCGCTGCCGTCTTTGATGGTCATCTTCTTGTGCGCAATGAGATCAAAGATCAGCTCGGAAAGCACGCAGGAGAGAATCGAAAGGGCAATGATGACAAAAGCACGCAGCCCGTAACGCCAGATCCCGAAAAACGTGGCAGGGAGCAGGGAGATCACGACATGGATCATGACGCCTGCCGTTGTCAGCGGGGTCCTAAAGTGCGGACTGGAGGATATATTAAATTTCATTTCATTCATATGTCTTCCCCCTTACTTTTTCCTGTTTGCGAGAACAACCGCTTTTGCCATCTTGAACTGCTGCATCAGAGGCCGTCTGGCGGGACAGATATAGGTACAGGATCCGCAGGCAAAACAGTCCATGCCGTAGAGTTTCTCAAAACGTTCGAAATCCCGGTGTTCCACGGCTTCCGACATCATCTGGGGAAGCAGGTGGATCGGACATACTCTGGTACATCGCCCGCAGCGAATGCAGGCGGTCATTTTTGTCTGTGCAATTTCCACCTCATCCTCGGCGAGCAGGGTCAGGGCATTGTTGGCCTTGCAGACCGGGATGTCAAGAGAACTGACGGAGATTCCCATCATGGGTCCGCCGGAAAGTACTTTTTTAGCAGAAGCGCCTTCCTTGATTCCGCCGGCGGCTTCCACCAGCTCGCGATAGCTGGTCCCCATTTTCGCGATCACGGTCCGCGGACTGGCTACGGCATCTCCGGTGACGGTGAAATAGCGCTCCATCAGAGGCTCGCTGTGACAGACCGCACGGTAGATCGCATACAGGGTGCTGACATTCAGAACCACGCAGCCTACGTCCGCCGGCAGCTGGCCGACCCGGATATCCTTTCCCGCGATGACGGAAATCAGGTTGCGCTCGCCGCCCTGGGGGTATTTTGTTTTCACCGGCTGCACCCAGACGGCATTCTCGCCGGCGCAGACAGCGGACATGGATTTGATGGCTTCCGGCTTGTTTTCCTCGATCGCAATGATACCCTTTGCGTTCGGGAAAAGCTGAAGCACCAGCTGGATCCCCTCGAAAATTGCGCGGTTTTCGTCCTGCATCAGACGGTCGTCACAGGTAATATAGGGCTCGCACTCACAGCCGTTGGCGATCACATAGTCAATCGCGTCGATGTCCTTCGGCTGCAGCTTGACATGGGTCGGGAAACCTGCGCCGCCGAGGCCGACGATCCCGGCCGCTTTGATGGCATCCAGAATGTCCCGGTTGGAAACGGACGCGGCATCTCTGACTTCTCCGATACCCGGCGCGGGGGTAAACTTCCCGTCGTTTTCGACGACAATACACATCGCGTGGGATCCGGAGGCAAGCATACGCTGTTCAATCGCCTTAACGGTCCCGGAACAGGAACTGATGACATTCGCAGAGACAAAGCCGTCGGCTTCCGCAATCACCTGCCCCGCAAGGACAGGATCTCCTTTGGCCACGACTGGTTTTGCGGGTTTTCCGATATGCTGGCTGATCGGGAAAACCATGTCTCCCCGGGGAATATAGTGTTCCACCGGCCGGGAAAGAGAGATCTCTTTGTGCTCGGCAGGATGAACCCCTCCCCGAAATGTTTTCGCAGATAACATGTGGACGATACTCCTTTTCTGATGATGTACAGAGAAACGCGGATGCATGCCGGTTTCTCCTGTTTCTGCTTCGATCGCTTCCGGCTGAGCGCTTTCCTGAGTTCGTTATTTCATGTCACAGGAAACTGCGATATCCCATGGCACAAAAACCCTCCGGGAGGATGCGCTCATATTCGCGTGCAATCCGCCGAAGCTGCAATAACAACAGAATAACAGCTACATTTATAATTGACAAGGAAATTATCTCCAGCCGGAGGTATGAATTTGTTTCCCGGTGTCTGTGATGAAGAGCGCTTCGGTTCCCTCGAGGGATTCCGCGAGGGCCAGGCCCTCCTCTTCCCCGAGAATGAAGCAGGAAGTGCTGAGGGCGTCGCCGAGGGTGCCGTCCTCGGTGAGAATGGAGACGCTGACCAGATGATTCTGTACCGGATATCCCGTGTCCGGATCCAGAATGTGATGATACAGGACTCCGTCTTTTTCAAAATAGCGTTCATAGGATCCGCTGGTGATGACACATCCGCGGTCCGTCTCCACGACACAGGCAAGGTCCGAGTCGGAATTCCCAAAGGGCCTGCGGATGCCGATCCGCCAGGGCGTCTTGTCGGACTTCGTTCCGACAGTCATCACGTTTCCGCCGAGATTGATCAGTGCGGCGGAGCATCCGCGTTCTTCGATCAGATCCCGGAGCACGTCGGAGATATATCCCTTCGCAATACCGCCCAGATCGATGGAGGCATCGGGATCCGTGAGGGTGACCTGATTTCCGTCCGTCCGGATCTGTTGATAGTCGATGTGGGATACGGCATCGAGCAGCTCCTTTTCATCGGGCAGGGAAGGATCCTCCCCGCCGCTGAAATCCCACAGGGCAGCGGCGGGAGCGATGGTGATATCGAAGGCACCCTGTGTGAGCTCGGAGACCTCGGCGGCGCTGCGGATCAGCGCTGCGGTCTCCTCCGAAACGGTGGTCGCTTTTCCGTTCGCATGGTTGATGTTCCAGACGTCGGACCCTTCCTTTGTGCGGGAAAACAGGTCTTCATATTCCGCCATCCGCTCAAAGCATTCGTCCAGCAGCAGCCGGGCGGAATCTTCGGCGGAGGAGGAATCCGGTTCATCGGCAGGACCGTACAGCGATACCGTCACCACCGTATCAAAAAAGAAGCCGGTGCGGGAGAGGGGCCAATCCGTCGCTTCTTCTGCCCGGAGACTTGCGCCCGGCAGGCAGAAAAACAGCAGGGCAGCCGCAATCAGCAGAACGAGTTTTTTCTTTATTAAATGCAGATGAACTGAATGGTGCAGATGGATGGAATGCGCATTGCTTAATTGAAGATGGATTAAATGAAGATGGATCATCCTGTACTTCCTCCTGTTTATCTGATTCGTGCCGAAACTTCTGCGGTCAGGAACCCGATCAGTGCTCCCGCGGCAATTCCGGAAAGCAGCAGGACCGGGGCGTAGGAGAGCAGATAGATGCTGCGCGTCAGCCAGAGGGCGACGGCAAGCTGAGCGGCATTGTGGGCAATTCCGCCGGCAATGCTGATCACCGGAAGATGCACCTGTTTTTTTGCGGACAGCAGCGTCATCACCAGGAGGCTGAAAGCGGCTCCGCAAAGAGAGTAGAGAATGCCGAAAAGACTGCCGAAGAGAAAGCCGATGATCAGGATCCGGATCAGGGAAACAAACGCAGCTTCTCTCCAGGAATACTTCTGCAGCAGATAAAGTACGGAAAGATTTGCCAGACCGATCTTTACGCCGGGAATGCCGATCGGGAGAGGAATCAGCGCTTCGACGTATCCAAGTATGGTCGCAAGTGCACAAAAGAGGCCTAAAAATGCTATTTTCTTTGTCATAAATGCCGATATTTGGTCAAAAGATAAATAAATCAAGAAAAAAACTGTGAAACCTGACGATATTTCATGTGAATATTAACACAGGAAAGATCAAAAATCAACAAGGCAGGAAGGCATCTGCCGCCGGTGTCCGTCAAAGCAGACACGGACTGCCAATTGACCGCGAAAAAAAGTTATGATAGTATCATCTTGTTTCGCGTATATGCGTGCAGCAGCGGAAAAACAGGGAGGCAATGCTATGCTCAGTCAAAAGTTGAACAGTAGTACCAGGACAAATTTCGGAGATATCATTCCGCATATTGTCCAGACGGCCTGCGCATTTCAAAGCGCGATCACATTTGAAGTGGCAGATAAGCGGGTCAATGCGAAAAGCATTATGGGTGTCATGGCTCTGGCCAGCCAGAATGCCGGAAGCATCGATGTCTGTGTCGACGGGGCGGACGAGGAGGAAGCGTTGAAAGCAATTGAGGGACTTCTTTCCTGAGACCGCAGCCGGTTACTGCTCACAACAGCCGTCCTGATCAGTTCTCCCGTCCGGTTTTAAAGGACACGGAGAAATTCAGAAGCCGCAGGCTTCCGGAGCTGAAAAGGACGGCATGTTTTTTTCCTTTACAAACCGTCGGTTTCGTGCTAAACTCTCTTGCAGATGGGGGCATAGCTCAGCTGGGAGAGCGCCTGAATGGCATTCAGGAGGTCGTGAGTTCGAGTCTCATTGTCTCCATAACGGAAACATTTCCGCATGGGCCGGGGATACAGATCGTATCCCCGGCCTTTTCTGTCTCCCCTGTCTCCCCTGTCATCATGACATTTGACATAAAAACCGTTTCTCCCGCTTTCATTATTGTCAGTTCTGTGAATTGACGAAATTGTCAGAAAAGCATACAATGCAGTCAACATTGATAATTAATTAACAATTTTCTGCGTGGAAAGGTGGAGTACATGAGCCAGGAGAAAACATTGAGCAGGATTACGACTGTGGAAGAACTGGAGGAACGTCTTTTGCAGATGCGCGCAGCGCAGGAGGAGTATGCATCCTTCTCCCAGGAGAAAGTGGATGAGATCTTCCGCGCGGCGGCGATGGCGGCCAACAAGGCACGAATCGCGCTGGCTAAGATGGCCGTGGAAGAGACCGGCATGGGCGTGGTCGAAGACAAGGTGATCAAGAACCATTATGCGGCGGAATATATCTACAATAAATACAGAAATACAAAAACCTGCGGCGTGCTGGAGGAAGATGCGGCGGCAGGCATCCGGAAAATCGCGGAACCCATCGGCCGGATTGCTGCGGTGATCCCCACGACGAATCCCACGTCTACGGCGATTTTTAAAACGCTGATCTGCCTGAAGACCCGGAATGCCATTATGATCAGCCCGCATCCGAGAGCAAAGAATTCGACGATTGAGGCGGCCCGAATCGTTTATGAAGCTGCGGTAAAGGCAGGCGCTCCGGAAAACATCATCGGCTGGATTGACGAGCCCTCGCTGGCGCTGACCAATCTGGTCATGAAAGAATGTGACTGCATTCTGGCCACCGGCGGGCCGGGAATGGTCCGGGCGGCGTATTCTTCCGGCAAACCGGCTCTGGGCGTCGGGGCGGGAAATACGCCGGCCATCATCGACAGCTCCGCGGATATCCGGATGGCCGTCAATTCCATTATTCATTCCAAGACCTTCGACAACGGCATGATCTGCGCGTCGGAACAGTCTGTGACCGTGCTTGCGGACATTTATGACGAGGTGAAAGAAGAATTCGCCCGCAGAGGCTGCTATTTCCTCCGGGACGATGAAATTGCAAAGGTCGGCGCCACGGTGATCATCAACGGGGCCGTGAACGCAAAGATCGTCGGGCAGAGTGCGTATAAGATTGCGCAGCTGGCTGGGGTCGAGGTTCCGGAGAAGACAAAGATCCTGATCGGAGAGGTTTCTTCCACAGATCCTTCCGAGCCCTTTGCCCACGAGAAACTGTCGCCGGTGCTGGCCATGTATAAGGCCGACAGCTTTGAAGAGGCCCTGTGCAAAGCGGAGCAGCTCGTGATGGACGGAGGTCCGGGCCATACGGCGTCGCTGTTCATCAACACGGACGAAAAAGAGAAAATGGCGGAGCACGCCGCCAGAATGCATACCTGCAGGATTGTGATCAATATGCCGTCCTCCCAGGGCGCGATCGGAGACATTTATAACTTCTCGCTGACGCCGTCACTGACGCTGGGCTGCGGTTCCTGGGGCGGAAACTCCATCTCCCACAATGTCGGGGTCATGGATCTGCTCAACATCAAAACGGTCGCGGAGAGGAGAGAGAATATGCTTTGGATCCGGATGCCTGAGAAGGTATACTTTAAACGTGGCTGCATGCCGACGGCCCTGGACGAACTGGGCACGGTAATGCATAAAAAGAAATGCTTCATCGTGACGGATACCTTCCTGTACCAGAACGGCTATGTTTCTCCGATCGAGGAAAAACTGGACCAGATGGGGATCCGGCATACCTGCTTCTACAATGTGGCGCCGGATCCGACCCTTCAGTGCGCACTGGAAGGCACCCGGCAGATGGCAGCCTTTGAACCGGATGTGATCATCGCGCTGGGCGGCGGCTCCGCAATGGACGCGGCCAAAATCATGTGGGTCATGTATGAGCATCCGGACGTGAATTTCGATGATATGGCCATGGACTTCATGGACATCCGCAAGCGGATCTATACTTTCCCGGAGATGGGAAAGAAAGCCTATTTTGTCGCGATTCCCACCTCGTCCGGCACCGGGTCCGAGGTGACGCCCTTTGCCATTATCACGGATGAGACGACGGGAACCAAGTGGCCGCTGGCCGATTATGAACTGATGCCGGACATGGCGGTTGTCGATGTGGACAACATGATGAATCAGCCGAAGGGTCTGACGAGCGCATCCGGGATCGACGTTATGACCCATGCACTGGAGGCCTATGTCTCTGTCATGGCTTCCGATATGACGGACGCGCTGGCGCTGAAGGCCACAAAGCTGGTGTTTGACAACCTGCCCTCCGCCTATGTCAACGGGGCGAAGGATCCGAAGGCGAGAGAGCATATGGCGATGGCGTCCACTCTGGCCGGCGAGGCGTTCGCGAACGCATTCCTTGGCGTGAACCATTCCATGGCCCATAAACTCGGCGCATATCATCACATTCCCCACGGCGTGGCGAACGCGCTGGTGCTGACGTATGTCATGCGCTACAATGCAAGCGAGACGCCGGCAAAAATGGGAACCTTCCCGCAGTATGAGTACCCGCATACGCTGGAACGCTACTGCGACATCGCCAGATACAACGGGATTGTCGGAAAGGATGACGGGGAGACCTTTGATCTGCTGATCGAAAAGCTGGAGGATCTGAAGAAAACCATCGGCATTCCCGCGTCCATCCGTGCGTGGGGGATCCGCGAGGAGGACTTCCTTGCCACACTGGACGAGATGACGGAAAATGCTTTTAACGATCAGTGCACAGGGGCCAATCCGAGATACCCGCTGATGAGCGAAATCCGCGAGCTGTATCTGATGGCTTATTACGGAAAAGATACCCGGGAGGCTGCGAAGCTCTGAGCGGGCGGCCTTTACGTACCACGGCGGGAGCGCCAACAGAAGGAGCGCATACCGCGCACCTGAATTTCCAGAAGAAAGGGGAAAACATGGCCGAGCGAGTGATTCTGGAGGAAAAATCCTATAAAACCGTATACCGGGAGGGGAACAGCATCATCAAGGAGTTTACGCCCTCTCATCCGAAGTCAAATGTATTTAATGAAGCTTATATCCATACCTGCGTTGAGGAAAGCGGCGTGCCGGTTCCGAAGATCCAGAAGGTGATGCCCGCAGACGGCGGCTGGGCGCTCTCCATGGAGTATATTCACGGAAAAACGCTGCAGCAGATCATGGATGAGGATCCGGAAAACCTGGACAGGCATCTGGAGAAGCTGGTGGATATCCAGCTGGAGGTCAGTGCCCACCGGATCCCGAAGCTGCGCAACACCCGTTACAAAATGGAAGAGATCATCAACGGCATGCATGAGATCGACGCCAGCACAAAATATGAGCTGCTGCAGAGAATCCACGGGATGAAACGGCATACCCGTCTCTGCCACGGGGATTTTGTCCCGTCCAATGTCATTATCCGGGAGGACGGAAGCTATTGCATTCTGGACTGGGCGCATGCCACCTCCGGGAATGCCGGCGCGGACGCCGCGATCACGTACATGCGGTTTTCCCTGGAGGACCCGGTGAAGGCGGAGAAATATCTGCGGATCTACTGCCGCAGGGCAGACATGGCAATCCAGTATGTACAGAGCTGGATGCCCATCGTCGCAGCCGTGGAGCTGTCCCGCCATGTGGAAGAGGAACGGGAACTGCTGGAGAAATGGATCAGCGTGGCGGAATATCAATAAAGAGGGAAGGCCTGCATTGTTTTTTCGGAACAGAAATGCTATGATGAAGGGCACAGTCCGAGAAAAGAATGGAGTAAGAGAATGTATCAGATTATGTCGGCAGACGAAGCCGTCCGGATGATCCACGACGGTGACTGCATCTGTGTGAATTCCTTCGTAGGAATTGAAAATCCGGTGGAGCTGCATGAAGCGCTTTACCGGAGATATAAGGAAACGCGTTCCCCAAGGAGACTGACCATGGTGTCCAGCGGCGGCTTCGGCGTCTGGGACGAGAACCGGAACGCGGAGTCGTACATCCGGGAAGGCGCGGTGGACCGGATTATCTGCGGACATTTCGGCGCAATGCTCAGTACCAAAAAGCTGGTGCTGGAGGATCGTTTTGAAGCCTACAATCTTCCGCTGGGCTGCATTTCCCACGCGATCCGGGCCCAGGCGGGCGGGATCCCCGGCGCACTTTCCAAGGTCGGTCTGGATATTTTTGTGGATCCGAGAAAGGAAGGACCCGGGATCAACCGGATTTCCAAGGATACCTCCTTTATTCAGCATGTTGAGGTGGACGGAGAAGAGTTTCTTTATTATAAGCTGCCGAAACTGACCGTCGCCCTGATCAAGGGCACAGCCGCGGACCGGAAGGGAAACATATCCTTCGACGATATGTATATGTCGGGAGACGCGCTGTCGATAGCACAGGCGGTGAAGGCCAACCACGGAAGAGTGATTGTCCAGGTCGACCGGCTGGTGCATATGCCTCCGAGACCCCGAAACGCCATCATTCCCGGATGCCTGATCGACGCCATCGTCGTCCAGGAGCCGGAACAGAGAGACCAGGCGTACAATGCCCTGGCGGGGAACATTGATGTTCCATTTGAAGAATGGGCCCAGTGGAGTGAAAAGCTGGATTCTCTGACGGCGGCCCGCAGAGAGGTCAATACCGCCGGCAAGATCATCGGCAAACGGGCGGCGGCCGAGCTGCATGTGGACGATATTGTCAATATCGGAATCGGCATTCCGGAGATGGTTTCCCGGTATGCCAGGAAGAACGGCATGCTGGATCATATCACACTGACCGTGGAATCCGGCGGCATCGGGGGCTTTCCGGCTTCCGGAACGGCGTTCGGCGCCATGATCGGGGCAGCCTCCGTCTACGATATGGCCAACCAGTTTGATCTCTATGACAACGGCGGCCTGAATATCTGCTTCATGGGAGCGCTGGAGGTGGACGGCCAGGGGAACGTCAACGCACACCGGGGCAGCGGCGCGTACGCGGGGATCGGTGGCTTCGCCAATATCACATCCAGGACGCCGACGGTGGTCTTCTGTCTCACCTTCAATACGAAGGGGCTGGAAGTCACACAGAAAAAGGGCGTGGTGACGGTGGTCCGTGACGGCAGTATTCCGAAGTTCGTGAAAGAGGTCAAGAGCATCAGCTTTTCCGGAAAGCAGGCTGTGGCAAACGGCCAGCGGGTACTCTATGTAACCGAACGGTGCGTTTTTGAACTGACAAAGTACGGACTGAAACTGACCGAGATTTATCCGGGGGTGGACCCGGACCGCGATGTCCTGGCACATCTGCCCTTCGATGTGTTCGTCTGAGAAGCCGTAAAAACAGGACAGCCGGGATGGCTTTTGCGGGTCTTCGTTTTTCCGGACCCAGGAGAGCCTCCTGGCTTTTTGTTTGCCCTGCACGGCACGGTTACATATCCGGTTACATGTCCGGTGACATGGACAGTTACATGCGATAACCAAACGGTTACATGAAAATATTGTAAAATACATTAAATTTAGTGTTGACAATGAAGTAATAATATAGTATAGTTACATCATCAAGAGAATACAGTCATACAAACGTAACTCACAAAACTGAATAATAGAATATGTGGCAAAGCAGGCGAAAGCCTGTGACGCAAAGCTATAGGGACTGTAAAATGTCAGCCAGTTGCATTCTATGGGAGAAAACCCGGTGCAATTGGACCTGCACCGGGCTTTTTGTCTTCCGGGAAATTCCATCGAATATCCTGTGAGACAAAACCCGCGAAGATCCAATACCGTTTTTTCCGCAGACACGTCTTCTAAATTCAGTACAGTTCATGAAAGGAGAACGAAACATGAAGACAGCGGGAAGAGGTACGGACAGGTCCACGTTATTGGTTGATACTTTGAGAAGACTGCTGCTTGTGGCGGTCATGCTGGTAATCACAGGCATTACCGCACACGCAGCAGCCGGAAAGGGTATCAGCGCGACAAAGGCAACGCTTACAAAGGGAAGCACGATTTCCCTGACGATCAACGGGAAGGCGAAAGCCGCATGGAAAAGCAGCAATAAGAAGGTCGCAACGGTCACCGGAAAAGGAGTTGTGAAGGGATGTGCCGCTGGAACGGCGAAGATCAGCGCCAAAGTAAAGGGAAACACCTACACCTGCAGGATTACCGTGAAGACAAAAAAGACGGTGACGGGATCTGCTTCTTCGGTTTCCCCCAGTGCGGCACTGAATTCGGATACGACCGGGATGAGCCCGGCAGAGGCAAAGGTCTACAGAAAAATCCTTTCCATGAGGAAAAAATATCCGGAGGGAAAAAGCTGGACCAATGATGATTGTTATGCATGGAAGGGCGGCATCTTTGGCCGCGGTTACGGATGCGCGGCATTTACGTTCCTGATGAGCGATGCGGCATTCGGAGAGACCGAGTGTGTGATGCACAAAAAACTGAAAAAGATCATGGTCGGAGACATCATCCGCGTGGATAACGACTCACATTCCGTGATTGTTTTGAAAAAGACAGCTTCTGCGATTGTCGTGGCAGAAGGAAACTACAACTCCTCCATTCACTGGGGCAGAGTGATCACGATGAAAGAGCTTCGCAGCACAATGACTTATATACTTACGAGATACGCTGCATAAGGAACTGCAGCAGACCGGCCAGAAAAATTCAGAAAGGACAGCGGCAGGCGAACGGATCTGAAACCGGAATGCATCAGAACCGTTCGGAGAAACAGAAAAAAGAAATATAAAAAAGAAGCAGAAAAAGAGATACAGAAGAATACAGAAAAACGCAGATCCAAATCGGATCTGCGTTTTTGTATGGACGCAAGGGGGCTCGAACCCATGACCTCCCGCGCGTCAGGCGGACGCTCTCCCGGCTGAGCTATACGTCCATATTTCATCCTGGGAAAAGGTTTTCTCCCGTGGACTTATAGAGTATAGCACGCTCCGAAGAAAAAGGCAAGTGGGTTTTTTATAAGCAGACAATTCCGACAGGAACGCAGACAGGATCCCGCTTCCTGTGCTATACTGGGATGTACAGGAGGACAGATTTATGAGTGAGAATGCGTATCGTACGGAACATGATTCGATGGGGGAAGTGCTGGTGCCGGCGGAGCATCTGTGGGGAGCCCAGACACAGAGAAGCCACGACAATTTCCGGATCGGGCAGGGGATTGAGACGATGCCTGCCGAGATTATCCATGCCTTCGGGCTGCTGAAAAAGGCAGCGGCTGAGGCGAATGCGAAACTGCGGCCGGAAAAGATGACGCAGCGGAAGCTGGAAGTGATCCGGCGCGCATGCGACAGGGTGATTTCCGGGGAACTTGGCGGGGAGTTTCCGCTGGTGGTCTGGCAGACCGGATCCGGGACGCAGTCGAATATGAATGTCAACGAAGTGATCGCGAACGCGGCCAATGAATTTGCCGGGGAGAAGCTCTGCCATCCGAACGATGACATTAATATGAGCCAGTCCTCGAACGATACGTTCCCGTCGGCGCTGCATATCAGTGCTGTTCTGATTCTGGAGCAGCGTCTGCTTCCGGCGTTGCAGGAGCTTTCCGGGGCCATGAAGATCCTGGAGGAGGAGAACGAGGGAATCGTCAAGTCCGGCAGAACCCATCTGCAGGATGCGGTGCCGATTACCTTTTCTCAGGAAATCAGCGGGTGGAGAAGCTCGCTGGAGCGGGATGCGGCGATGATCCGGACGGCGGTGGAGCCGCTTCGGGAACTTGCGCTGGGAGGTACGGCGGTCGGCACAGGGCTGAATGCGCCTGCCGGTTTTGATGCGCTCGCCGCGCAGGAGCTGAGTGCGCTGGCCGGCACGGAATTTGTGACCGCGCCTAACAAATTCCATGCGCTCACCTCCAGAGACGAGGTCGTCTTTGCCCACGGGGCGCTCAAAGCGCTGGCGGCTGATCTGATGAAAATCGCCAACGATGTGCGCTGGCTTGCCTCCGGCCCCCGTAACGGGCTGGGAGAGATTACGATTCCGGCAAACGAACCGGGTTCTTCCATCATGCCGGGGAAGGTCAATCCGACCCAGTGCGAGCAGGTGACGATGGTGGCTGTCCAGGTAATGGGCAATGACACGGCGGTTTCCATGGCGGCATCCCAGGGCAATTTCGAACTGAATGTATTTTTGCCGGTGATCGCTTACAATTTCCTCCAGTCTGCGCGGCTGCTGACCGAATCGATGCAGTCCTTCACGGAAAACTGCGTCCGTGGCATTCGGGCGAACCGGGAGAAAATGCAGGACAATCTGCACCGCTCACTGATGCTGGTTACAGCGCTCAATCCCTATATCGGTTATGAGAACGCCGCGAAAACGGCGCATCTTGCCTTTGCGGAGGGTCTGTCCCTGAAGGAAGCCTGTGTACGTCTCGGTTTTCTGACCCCGGAACGCTTCGACGAAGTTTTCCATCCGGAGCAGATGGTATAGCAATTTTTGACAGATGGACAGCAAGAATAGCTTGTTGCAAAAAACAGAATGCTGAAATAAAATAAATACAGTGGAATTACCGTGACGAT
>CACXHD010000169.1 GCA_902767335.1 uncultured Lachnospiraceae bacterium | reverse complement strand
CTATCTTTCGAGCGCTCAGAACGGTAACAGCCCTTGAGCAATTTGATTCCAGTAAACATTCCGGAGTGATTGCTCATATAAATCAATTTTATGTAAAGAAAGGGATCTTTGATAAAGAATTCTCAAAATAATCGATAGTTCATTTCGTTTGCGAGAGAAGGCCGATTATCAGGACTTCTTTGTGGTCTCTGTTGAAGAGGCTCAGGACCAGATCGATAAGGCAGAGAGGATCTTATCGATTGTGGAAGCGTTTGTAAAAAGTAAATGGTAGATAAACGGAAAACCTGTGCCGCGTTTTGGGCAGAATACTTGGACAATACGTCTGTTCTGCTTTAAACGTGGTACAGGTTTTTTTGTGTATGTCGAACACATGAAATTATAGTTTCAGCCGCATCTGCGGGTCAATCCAGCTGACCTGTTTCGCTTCGTGAATAATATCCGTCTCCGAGACATGTCCGATCAGCAGCGGCGATTTCGGGTCATGCTGTTTCATTGCAGCTTTCACAGCCGTCCGGTCCGCATTGGCGTAGCAATATCTGCAGAAATGCCCGCAGGTATTGTAGGCGCCGATATCGCCGGTAATATAGCAGGCACATTCTTTCCGGTTGACCGGGTTATGCGGCAGGATCAGATTTTCCCCGATGGCGGCTTCAAACACGGCCTGGGTCATGCAGCCGGAGCAGTCCGCTCCGACGGAGGCCAATTCCCGGCTTTCGCCGCAGGGCTTTATGATCATCCCGCATTCCCGGCCGATTTTCACAAATGCCTCTGTGAGACGCAGCTGCACAGACATCGGCACCGTTCTGGCTTCCGGAAAGTTTCGTTTTACCTTTTCGTACAGATCAATAAAACTGATGACGACCGTGTTGACGGAACCGGCCAGAATTTGGCACATAGCGCCGAAGGATTCTATGTGGCGCTCAATGGTCCAGCGCTCATCGATGAAAATCGGATCATAACGCCAGCAGACATTGTCCGGACCGACAATCGAGGAAAGATTTCTGAATGTTTCCATGACGTCGTTTTTGTCCGGCACATTGGGCTCAATGTCCTTTCCGTAGGGTGTGATGGTCACAAACCAGTAACGGTGATACGGCTTCAGAAGATCCGCGTATTTTTGCATCGGCGCCGGATTCTTGGAGCAGAAGACCAGCAGGTCGACTACGTCCGGATGGAGGCGGTATCTTGTGACGGAAATTGGATTGAACGGATTCCGCACCAGGACACAGCCTTCCTGCAGGCGGTTCGCAAACCATTCCGCATAAAAAGCAGGGATGTCTGTCCGGTTGCCGGTCTGAATAATCATCTGTGTCAATTCCTCCCAATCTGTATTCGATCAGGGCTGCACTTTTCACGAAACCCTTTTCATCATAGCGCAGGATCAACCCTGATATTTCTATGACAATAATTGTAATCCGATCGGAAATATTATACAATAAAATCGTATAATCCATGAGTTCTTTCTACTTTTTAGGAAAAAGAGCGACTAAGCAGCTGGAAGGAGTTAGCAGTATGAGACGGAAATTGGCATGGCTTTTGTCGATCACGATGACGATTACTTCGCTGCCGGTTAATTCGTTGACCGGGTATGCGGGGGAGATTTCCCCGGATGTGGCTGTGGAAGCGGCATCGGAGGAGGATTCGCAGCTTTTGAGCGATTCATCGGAGCAGGATGCTGCGGCCGCAGATCTTGCGAGTGCGGATCCCGGGGACACAGTTTCTGCGGGGACAGATTCTGCGGTTACAGATCTGGCGGATGAAGATTTTGCGGATGCTGAGGACAGTATTCTTGTGGATCTGGCCGGGAATGAAGATCCCGATGGAATTGTCGATCTGGATGACGCCTTCCTGATCGATGACGGCATGGATGTCCAATCGGGAGCAGATGCAGCGGCGGACGCTGATACGAATATCGCTGCGCAGCCGGAAGCAGATGCAGCAGCATACACGGATGCGGATACCTCTGCACAGCCGGAAGCGGATTTTGCAGATTCGGCAGATGCTTCCGAAGAGGCAGATTCCGCAGATGCATTGACAGATGCCGATGCAGTCGACCTGTTTGATGAGACCGCGGATCTGAATGCTTCGGAGGATCTCAGTGACTTAGAGGATGCCTTCCCCGGATCCGATGAGATGACGCTTCTGGCGGCAGATGACGAAACGGATGCGTCCTCGGATACAGCTGCGGATGAAGGCGATGCCTATGTCATCGGAGCGAATGCGGAGGAGTCCCTTCCGGAAGGAACCGTACTGTCGGAAGACACAGCGCTTTCCGACGAGACTTCTGCGGGTGACCTTCTGGAGGACGAGGAGGACGTACCGTCTGCGAATATTACTCTGTACGCGGAAGGACCGGAAGAAGAGTTTGAAATGAACAATCTCGCGGATGAGGATGAACTGTTCGCGGAATACGTGGAAAATGTCTTCTATGCCGGGGAGGATTCCGCAGAGGCGGAAGCGGACGCCCAGGACCGCCAGTGGTATCAGTCGGTGGATACAGGAACCGGGATTGTTTACAATTATCTGCGGAACGCGGTCAGAGGGATCGCAAACGGAACGGAAGAATCCACAGTGATTGAGATCCCGCTTTCTGCGTTCGGATATAGTACCGCAACGGAGTTTTCCGCAGAAGATCTCGGAGTGGAAGCCATTGTCGATGACAACGGGATTGCGGAAGATGCGTCGGCGGCCATGTTTGCACTGCTGGAATATGATTTCAATGCTGCTCTGCGTCGGCTTCTGGCATCCTGTCCTTATGAACTCTACTGGTATGACAAAACCACAAGTGCGTCGAGAACCGGATGCGGGATTAGAGTGAGTGGGAATGGTATAGAGTATTTCGCTAATTTTAACAGTGAGACGGCCGTAACGATTTCCTTCCCCGTGAGTGCCGAATACGCAGGAGCGGCTGCTTATACTGTCGACACGGAAAAGACAGGAGCGGCAGTGAATGCTGCGGAGAATGCGGCTGCGATCGTGGAGACTTACGCCGGAGCCTCCGATATTGACAAGCTTTACGGCTACCGGGATGCGATCTGCGAACGCGTTTCCTATAATCATGATGCGGCGGCAAATGATGATACGCCGTATGGCAATCCGTGGCAGATGATCTATGTGTTTGATGATGACTGGACGAATCAGGTGGTCTGCGAAGGTTATTCCAAAGCTTTCCAGTACCTGTGCGACCTGACCACATTTTCTGACCGGACCATGGATGTCTGCCTGGTGTCCGGCGACATGAACGGGGGGACCGGCGCCGGCCCGCATATGTGGAATCTTCTGATTTCAAAGGACAGCAGCTATCTGGTCGATGTGACCAACAGCGACGACGGTTCCGTGGGCAGCCGCGGCGGCCTGTTCCTGGCCGGAGCTTCATCCTATCTGAGCAACGGATATGTCATGACGCGGGATGAGGAGAGCGTTCGGGTTGACTCCGAAGATGGTTACTATATCACAACCTATCCAGGCTTCACGATTACCTATACATATGATGCAGAGACCCAGGCGCTCTATCAGGCGGATATTCTGAGAATCGCGGATCACGCTTATGAACCGGGCGAACCGGAGACGGAGACGGAATCTGAGAGTGAGACAGAGACCGAAAGTGAGACGGAGTCTGAGAGCGAGACAGAGTCTGAAACGGAGACCGAATCCGAGACCGAGCCGGAGTCTGAAACAGAGACAGAATCCGAGAGTGAAACGGAGTCTGAGACTGAGACAGAGTCCACTGAGACGGAATCCGAAACAGAACGGGAAATGATTACCATTGCCGGCTCTGTCAGCTGGGAGGATGAAAATGATGCGGATGGAATCCGCCCGCAGGAAATCACGATCAATCTGTTCGCTGACGGCGAGCTCATCGGCATCGCCACTGTCGAAGCCCAAGATCACTGGGACTGGGCGTTCACGGATCTTTACAGGTACAACGAGTTCGGATCTGAGATCAGCTATTATATCGAGCAAGATCAGATTGAGGGATATGAGACTGTGTATGAGGGCTACCAGATCGTGAACACCCATATCCCGGAGCCGGAAACGGAATCTGAGACCGAGCCGGATACGGAACCGCAGACGGAGCCGGATACCGAGCCGGAATCCGAAACGGAGGCGATTACGGAGCCTGAGTCGGAGGAGGACTGGGAGTACTCCAGCGATGTTCCGGAATCTTTTAAAGGACAGACGATCTATCCGGTCTACATTGATCAGCCCAAGATGGTCCAGACGGATAACTCCACGTATTTCTACAGCTTCACGGCAGGGGAAGACGGATGGTATACCTTCTGGCTGGACGGAGATCTCGTGTATGCCGGTATTGACATTTTTGACGGAAGTGACAGAGAACTTCCCCGTTCGGAATATTCTTATGGATTTGGAACCAATTTCCCGGCAGGACAGACAGTTTCGCTGAAGGCGGAGCAGACTTGTTATATCCGTGTTTACTGTAACTCGCAGACGGTTTCAAAAGTGAATTTCCATGTCAAACAGTATGAAAAGCAGTCCGCTCGTATTACCGGACTGGAGTTCACGAGCTATGCACTCGCTGCGGGTGAGACGGCAGTTCTGAGAGTGCAGACCGATGCGCCTTTTGTGAGGAAGGGGTTTGCCGATGTTCAGGATACAGAGGAGGGAACCAGATTTTATGGTTATACAGATCTGGATCCATCTCTGGAGGAAGACGGCTGGATTTCGATTGCCTTTGATGAACTGGTTCCCGAGAAGGAATATCAGTTGACCGGTCTCACAATTCTGGATGAGGCAGGGGTTGACTATGAGATTTCTTATAACGGAGTCGATCCGGAAGCCCATACCATTACGGTGTCTTCGCTTCAGGCGGCGCTGAACGCATGTGCAGATGCAGGCGGCGGTACGGTGACACTGAAGGGCGAACAGGCGCTCCGGACGGATATCATTATTCCGGAAAATGTTACGCTGAAGGTCGACGGTTATCTTTATCTGTGTGCTTCCCTGCATGTGGAAGGAACGCTGTCTGTAAAAGGCAGAGATGGATCTGCGAATGATGGCGGTTTCACCATCTACGGTAATCAGGGAGGAAGCCTTTCCAGAGGAAACAACGGAGCGGTTTCTGTTCGATTATACAATGCGATCAGCATCTACGAAGATGAGCAGGGGAACCGACCGGCTGTGCTGGAAGATATTCGTGGCATCTTCAGAGAATTAGCAAGGGTTTATGATTCCTCGCAGAACATGGAAGAGGAATATGAGTGGCGCCACGGTATGTGGAGGCAACCCTATGGATATCCCGATGAGAGCGATGTGCCGGACGCAGACGAGATCAAAGAGCTGGGGAATATCGATTCTTATGAGGATCTTTATCAGAGTGATGAACCGATCTCGGACGAAGCTTGGTATCATTTCACGGTATCTGCAGAATTTGAAAAGGCAAGACTGGCTCTGCGTGGTCAGGCAAACAACAACAGTACCTATTTTGATGTGGTTTTGTTCCGTGATGACGGTCAAAGAGTCGAAGGAGGATACTACGATTCGGACTGGAAAGCCATACTGGAGCCAGGAGCATCTTATTATCTGGCACTCGTTCTTAATGACACCTATGAATGCCAGCTGGAGGTGTCCTGCCGGATTGAGACAGACTTCCTGACCAAAGAGGAGGTGGCAGCGGCCTTTGATTTTGCCCATGCGGTGGTGACAATCACTGACTCGCAGCGGGAGGATGCATTCCGGGAGGATTATAAAGATGTCATCATCGAAATCCCTGTATTGAATCCGGAACTGGCAGCCGGTATGGGCGGCTCCATCCATTATTATGCGAAACCGGGAGATGCCTGGATTTCGTATCAGTCTGACAGTGCTGAAACCGGGACCGCAAGGTTTGAATCGGAAGTGCTGGCGGCATGGCCGGATGGAGATGT
>CACXHD010000168.1 GCA_902767335.1 uncultured Lachnospiraceae bacterium | reverse complement strand
TTGAAGAACTGCAGTGAAAAAGCCTGCACATCTTGCTGGTCTTTTCGCCCGGGGACAGCGTCCAGAAACGCTTACATAGTAAGCTGTGTGGATTCCAACGGATTTAATCCGTGCTTCCCCGGGTTTCCTCCACGCTTCCGGCATTCATCCGCCAGGAAGTATCCGCGAATGTCAGCGCTTCCGCATCGTGGGTCACGATGAAAACGGCAGCTCCGGAATCGGCAGCCTCCCGCAAAAGGGTCAGCACCGCATTCATGCTCTCGTCATCCAGATCGGACGTGGGCTCGTCCGCAAAGAGAATGTCCGGTTTTGCGGCCAGTGCCCTGGCCGTACACACGCGGCGGCGTTCCCCGCCGGAAAGCTCCCTGGCGGGAACCCCGGAAAGACCGGCGATTCCCAGCCGTTCAAGGAGAAGCTGCGCCTCTGCGGCCGCATCCGTGCCCTTTGGCCGGTCCTTCGGATAAATCCCCTGCGGCAGCAGGATATTCTCCATGACCGTGAGATCTTTAAAGACATCCGCGCCCTGGGGGATCATGGCCATGTGCCGGTTTCTGAACCGGGACAGTTCCTCGTCATTCATTGCATAAAGATCCTGCCCGTCCGCCTGTATGCTCCCCGCATCCGGAGAGAGCAGACCGGCCATCATGTTCATCAGGGTTGTCTTACCGCTGCCGCTTCTGCCGGTCAATACGACAATTTTCCCGGGTTCCAGCTTCAGACTGGTTTGATTGACGGCGAAAAAACGGTTGCCGTCCCCCTTTTTCCGGAAATACCACTTCTCGATTCCAACCGCTTCCAAAATCATAAGCTTAACTCTCCCTCAATACATTCCCCGGATCAACCCGGCAAAGCTGCCTCACCGACCATGCACAGGCAAGGGAACCGATGATGACCGACGCGCACAGGGAAGCAATCCCCAGAAGCAAAATCGTCGTCGGCGCCGGCGTCAGATAAGGGAGTTTGAGCGTTGTCTCGATGAACGCGGCAAAGGGAAAAACCGCTGCAGCGGCTGCGGCAATACCGGTCAGTCCGCCCAGCAGGCAGCAGACCGCCGTCTCCTGCCACAGAATTCTTCCAAGTTTCTTTCTCGAGGTTCCGATGAGCCGCAGCAGAGCAAATTCCTTTTTTCGTTCATTCGCGATCATGGCGAAGGCGACCAGCAGGATGATAAAGGCCAATACCCATACCGCAGCGATCAGCCCGGTTACCACGGAAGAAATGCCGGAAAGAGATCCGGAGACATCCGTGATCATGCTCTTCGTCTTTACAGCGCTGCACTTTCGGGTATGTCCCTGGATGGCGCTGTTGACTTTTCCGATATCATATCCTTCCTTCACCTTCACGTAAACGGCAGAGATTTCCCCGTCGGAACCGCTTTCGATTTTATGCGTGATTCCCTTCGTTTCCGCGGCTGCAAGAAGCTTTCTCATGGTGTCCATATTGCAGTAGACCGCGGTATCCAGGCCGGTGCCTGTCGCTGCCAGCCTTCCGACCACATGACAGTGTTCATCATAAATGAGGAGGGTTTCTCCCACATTTGCCTCCACGTTCGTCCCGACCACAACGTCCAGGTCTCCCAGTTCCCGGGAATAGCTCTGTTCAATCCACGGCTGTACGACAAAGTCCGTTTCGGGATCAATCCCGATCACCTGGATTTTGACCGAGCAGCAGTCCGCCTTCAAAGACGCCAGGAAAATCTGCGGCGCGGCTTTCTCAACCCCGTCCACTTCCAGGATCCGGTCCAGATTCTCTTTATCCATGTAAAAGGCGCCGGTCGTTCCCTGCAGCAGCATGTTTTTGAAACTGACTTTGGACTGTGCCGACGAGGGCACCACGATAATATCGGCCCCCAGCCGGGACTCCAGACTTTTCAAACCCTGCCGCAGGGACAGTACGACAATGGAACCGCCAAAAACCGACAGAGCCAGCAGCGCAGTCAATAAAATCAGGGCGATGCTTCGACCCGGTTTCCGTATCAGATTGATCATCGGCAGTTTCTTAATATCCATCCGTATTTCGTTACCTCTCTTTGCCGGTATGAGACAAAATGCAGCCCACAACAGACGCAGCGGCAATGAGGACGAACAGGATCGTCATGGCCGGGCGCATCACGGCACGGCAGCGCATCGTCGCCATGCCGCAGAGACGAATCAGCACATCCGGAATCAGGATCCCGAGCAGAGCCGTCGGTACCATCGCGATATACAGGCCTTTTCGTACGGAAGATTCTTTCATTCCAAGGCAGATCAGACTCAAAGCGGCAAGCAGAAACGCCACGCCCGTCATCGCGCGTCCGGCCCAGTGGCAGGAGCCGAACGTCCCGTCTTCATGGACGCAGGGACCCAGAACGGTGAGGCTTCCCACCGCAGCCAGCAGTGCCAGAATAAGAATGATCCAAGCTGTGTATCCCGCCTTTTTATTCTGCTTCATACGCTTTCCTTTCCGAAATTCTCGTTGATGACTTCCCTGGCCACACGTCCATGCTCCAGAACAATCGTACGCTGGGCGGCTTCCGCCACCTCCGGATCGTGTGTGACAACGATCAGTGTTGTGCCTTCATTGTGCAGCTGGCGAAACAGGTCCAGCACGATATTTTCATTGGCCTCGTCCAGATTTCCGGTGGGTTCATCCGCCAGAATCAGTTCCGGATGATTGATCAGGGCTCTTGCCACACAAACTCTCTGCTGTTCGCCGCCGGAAAGCTGGCTCGGCAGATGTTTCGCACGCTCGCGAAGGCCGACGCGTCCCAGGGCCTCCAGTGCTTCTTCCTCATCCGGCATGGAGTGATAATACTGGCTTACCATGATGTTTTCCACGGCCGTGAGATAGTTCACCATATGGAACTGCTGGAATACGAGCCCGATCTTGTCCCGGCGGATGTCCGTCAGTTTTTTCTGGCTTTCCTTCGCGATGTCCACGCCGTCCAGCAGCACCTCGCCCATCGTCGGTTTGTCCATACAGCCGATGATATTCATCATCGTGCTTTTGCCGGAGCCGGAGGGGCCCATGATGGCAACCCACTCCCCTTTTTCCACATGGATATTCACATTGTCCAGCGCTTTCAGTTCTCCGTATATTTTTGAAATGTTTTTCAATTCAAGAAGCGCCATCTTTATTCTCCTTTCAGAACAACCGCGGGATCAATTGCAATCGCGCGTTTAATCGGAAGCTGGCAGGAAACTGCCGCAATCGCCATAGATACTGCAATCGTCACCGGAAGCAGCAGCGGCTGGAAACGGATGGAGGAGCCGAAAACATTCATGCTCACCACCTGGGCAAAGACAAATCCGAGAACGGCGCCAAGCAGACCGCCCAGGCCGCCCAGGAACATACCCTCTCCCAGGAACTCTTTCCGTATGGAGGTATCGGAAGCACCCAGCGCTTTGCGCAGACCGATCTCTCTGCGCCTTTCGGATACAACCGCCATCATCGTGGTCGAAACGCAGATCATCGTCAGCAGCAGTACCACCACGGTCACAAGGAACACCAGCGCCTGCAGTTTTCCCAGCACCGACGCTTCGGATTTTGCAACTCGCTTGACCAGACGGGAATGCATCCCCTGGCCGGACTGCGTGATCGCTTCGCTGTAGCCGTCCAGTTCATCCGCCCCGGCGGAGACGGACAGTTCCGCTACATCCAGCGCATCTTCGCCGGTCAGTTTCTGAAGATCCTCCAGAGACATGTAAATGTAGGATTCCTCCTCGCCGCCGGTGGAAAGAATTCCCGTGACATTAAAGCGCTCGGAGCTCTCCCGGACCACGGCGTTTTCTTCCCGGCGCGCTGAATTCAGCGCATCCACGACTGCCTGGGAGGAGATCGTCGCTCCTGACAGCGCGTCCACATCCTCCCCCATCTTCAGAGGCAGGGTTTTTCCGATAAACTGTTCCAGGAAATTCCGGTCCGTTCCGACCAGCGAACCGATATTCTCGGTCTGGGAGGAAGCATCCACCTCAAGGGATACGATTTTTGCGTCATCATCCAGTGTAACCGTTACGCCGAGCATCGCTTCATTAAAGCCTTCGGCACTGCCGGTAAGGACACCGGCCGAGGCCTGGTCTTCCGATGCATCACCCAGGTCCTCAACCGCCGGCTTATACGAGAGTTCAATGGAGGTTCCGATTCTGGCCCCTATGGTATCGGCAATTTCTTTTCCGATCATAATCTCACGGCGTCCTTCGGGGTACTCTCCCTCTACGCTGAAGTACGGGCTGGTTTTGACAACCTGTGAAAAGTCGGTACCCGCCGTCGTAAAGGACTGCTGCCGGGAAGGCATATCCAGCCGCACATAGCGGTAGGGCGTTGCGCCGACAAGGTTGTCCGCGGGGATCATTTCCAGTGCAGTGTCCAGCTTCTCCACGGTCATGGTTTCATTTTCATCCGGAAGAAGGATCATATTGGCGCCGTAGGAGCGGAACTGCGCTCCCATCTGGCGGGGAACATCATAATAAATCGTCACAAGCCCGGAAAGAATGGTCGCTCCCACCGCTATGGAGAGCAGCGCGATCAGCATCCGGGACCGGCGTCGCAGCAGAGATGCGGTGATCATCCGCATAAACATTTTTCTTTTTGTCATGTGTCAGTGTCCTCCGTGCAGAACCAGTGCAGGTCTTAACCGCAGAACCATCCGGATCGCGGGCAGGCTTCCTGCCAGTGTAACGAGTGCAATCAGTCCTGCTACAATCGGGATCACCTTCGGCTTCATTTCGATTGCCGATCCGAAGACACTGCGTCCGATCAGCTGGGCAAATCCGAAGCCCATAAAATATCCGACAACTCCGCCGATCAGAGCGGTCACCAGGATTTCCACCATAATCACGCCGGTGATGGAGCGGTCTTTTGCCCCGATCGCCTTCAGAAGGCCGATCTCCTGCGACCGTTCCATGACGCTGGCCGTCACCAGGTTTGAGATGCCCAGCGCGGCACCGATCAGGCTGAGCGCTGTGATCAGGATCATCAGAAGCTGGGTCTTGTCCAGAATTGCGCCTTCGCTTTCCGCCACCTGACGTACCGCCGACGCCACAGCGTTCGGGATCGCCTCCTGAATCTGGTAGCAGATTGCGCTGACATACGCCGTACAATACCAGGTTTCATAATCCCGGCTCGTCAGAGCCGCCGGGTTTCTCGCCGCACGTTTCGCCAGATCGTTGTCCGGGGTCGTCAGCGCAGATACTTCAATCGAGGCGACTTTCCCCTCCTGATCCGTAAGTGCCTGCACCATATCAAGCGGCGCAAAGATTTCCATGTCCTCATCTCCGCCGGCGTCGTAGATCCCGGCGACTTTCACCGTCTGCTCCCCGGCATTGCCTGTAAGCGTGATTGTATCGCCCGCTTTCCAGCCTTCCTGCTGTGCCAGCAGCGCGCCGACCATGACGGAGGATGCCGCCTCCGCGTCGGCTTCATTCAGCCATGCGCCTTCGGTCACATCCCACCAGGAGCGCATGTTCGTTATGCCTGCATCCAGTTCCTCGCCCGTCGGAAGGGACAGGTGATGATTGAACCATGTCCCGGTGATTTTGGCTGTGCTGCCTCCGGGCAGCGTGACCGTCGACTCGAGGAACGGCGTAAAGTCCACAATATTGAACGCCCAGAAAATGGTTTTCAGTTTCGGAAGGTCCTCCTCATTCAGGTAGGAGGCCCGCAGGGCTTCGCCCTCCCCCACATCGTAAATATCCGACAGAAGCGACGAGTCCTTGGGTTTTACGACAATATTGGCTCCGTAGGTCTTCAGTTCCTGGTTTACCTTATCCCCCACATCCCACATGACGTTCAGCATGCCGGTAGCCAGGGATGCGCCGAGGGCAATCGTAAATGCAATCAGCAGCATCTTGCTTCTCTGATGAAACAGCACGCCGCGGATCATTTTAAACAGCATGTTCTAAAGCCTCCTTATTTGAATTCTTTTTCACCGGCCATGAGGTTCTCCAACGTGAAGACCAGGGTTCCATCCTCCACCTCGTAGGACAATGGGATCGGATTGCAGCCGCCTTTGAAACCGATGGTATTGATGTTCATAACAACATCGCATCTCTTGCAGATTACCTGTCCGTTCCGCTCATAGTATCCGGCGTTTCCGCAGACCTCGCAGGCGTCGAAACCGACGCCGAAGGAAGCGCTTCCCGGCTTCTTTACCACAATCCACCGGACATTGACGTCATTTTCCGTCTTATACTCAAAACGATGCAGATGTCCGTCGCTGACGGTGTCCATCGGAATCAGGATCCGGTCGTCCTCGACCGTAAACGTTTCCGGTTCCGAAAGGGCGATTTCCCGGGTGTCATACGCTTTGATCACACTCATGGAAAGACCCGACACGCAGAGGAACACCAGCAGACCCGCTGCCTGCCTTCTGTGGCTTCGGTTTCTCGCACGCAGCTTCCGGTGCTGCGCCGGATTATCATACGGATCCGTTACGTGGAGATTCTCCGCAAAGAAGGCTGCGATCAGCAGAAGCACCATCGCTGCGACAATCCAGATGAAGACCATCGTATATTTCGAACCGATCCGGACCAGGAATGCCGCCCAGCCGTGTTTATCTTTGTCAAACGTGAACGGCCAGTTCAGCCATTTTGCCCGGTTTACGAAGGGAACGAAGAACCGGCAGACACAGTAAAAAGCGTTGATGACGGTTCCGATCAGCAGAACGGCCGCCGGCAGCGCCTTGTTTTTTATCTGAAATGCGCATACAAAGAGAAGCCGCGCATAAATGAACATGATTAAAAAGGCCAGAAGCCATCCGATCAGTCTCTGGAAATAGAACCAGGAGAGATAGCCGTTGCCCATGGTATTGAAAACGAAGGGATACGCAATGCTCCCCGGCAGAGAATAAAAAATCCAGGAAAAGGAAAGTCCTGCGCCTGCCGCGGCCGTCAGCACGCCTCCGGTTTCCCGACCGGCTGCTTTCTTGCGTCCGGAAAGCAGGTACAGCAAAAGAAATGCCAGGGTAAACAGAATAATCAGAATATAGATTCTATGATTCCATCGGCTGGACACGATCTTATTGGTGGTATTCTTTACGATCGCAAGCGTGACGGAAGCGGCAACGCCCAGAAGGATACCGGCCGTGTGGATCCGGAGAATTTTCTTTTCGAACCGTGCCTTCAGCAGGGCATGAATGAGAGTGACGAAGGTGACGCTCAGGAAAAGATCCTGAATCACCATCCAAATGTATTTAAGCAAATTTATGCCTCCCGGAAATGTGAGAAGTTTTCTCTACGCACAAACAGCTGACATATGATACCCCGCGTATCCTATGTCAGCGTTGGATTCTATAGTCAACGTCAGAAATAATCTGACGTTGACTATAGTGCTCCGCAAGGATGCGCACGGATTTGCCAAGGAAATATGCGGCTTTA
>CACXHD010000167.1 GCA_902767335.1 uncultured Lachnospiraceae bacterium | reverse complement strand
CACAGAACCGTCCCCTGTCTCCCTTTCAGCAGGATGATTACAGTCCAATTCCGTTTGTTTTTGCGGTCATATACTGTCCATTCATTTTCTAATTTCCCGCAGATCCTGAATACTACAGGCAGATCCTGAACACGACCGGATACTCTCCACCCCCGTCACAGTCGATCCGAAGCCCGTCTTTCCCATGTGCAAATGCTGCCATTTTCCCTTGCGACAGGCACTGGATGTTCCTGATTTCGGAATTCAGCATTCCCTGCTTTCTGGCAAAGCTTCGGATCAGATAGGATCCGTCTTTGGATGGGCGTAAAGCGACCGCATAGATACAGCCGTTCCCTGCAAAAAATCGAAAATCGGACGAGGTGAAAGTCTTGACCTTCGCGTCCTGGAAACCGCCTTCCGAAATCTCCGTAGGGCCTTCTCCAAAGATCCGGTAAGGCTCTGCTTCATAGATCGCCTCTCCGTTTTTCTTCAGCCACGCTCCGATCTCCGACAGGATATGCGTTTCTTCTTCCGTAAATGTGCCGTCTTCCCTGGGTCCGATGTTCAAAAGCAGTGTACCGTTCTTCGAATTGATGTCAATCAGATCACACAGGATGTCTTTCGCCTCTTTATAGCGATTGTCCACTGTATGGCACCAGGAGTTAAAGCACATGGCCGTGTCGCTCTGCCATCGGTACGGCTTTGGCGCAGCAAGCTGACCTCTCTCAATGTCCGGAACAGCAATTCCAAACGGAAAGGCATCATGCTTATAATTGATGACGACCTGCCTGCCCCACTCTGCGGCTCTGTTATAATAATACGCGGTGAGCTTTTGCAGATACGGACGCAGTTCGACACGCTGAATCCACCAGTCAAAATACAGGATGGCCGGCCGGAACCGGTCTATGATTTCACAGGTGCGCACAAGCCAGTCCTGCATGAATTCCTCCGACGGGGAACCTTCACCGTCGATCGCGTCAAAGTCAGCCGGGCCTCTTTCGGAAGGCCAGTACATGTCCCCTCTCTGAAAGGCCCCCCGGATATCACTGTCAAACTCCCTTCCGCCGCCCAGGAAAAAGGAATGTTCCAGTCTGTGAGAAGATACGCCAAATACCATTCCCTTTGCATCTGCGCTTTTCTTCAGGAGTCCGATGATATCTTTCCCGGGTCCCATATCCTTGGCATTGTAAGAGGACAATGCACTTTCATACATCTGAAAACCGTCATGATGCTCAGCCACCGGAACAACATACTGCGCACCGGATTTTTGGAAAATATCCATCCACCTGTCTGCATCGAATTTCTCTGCCCGGAACATCGGGATAAAATCCTTCAGTCCAAACGCAGTATGGGCGCCATAGGTTTCGATATGATGCTGATACGCCCTGCTGCCTTTGATATACATCATGCGGGGATACCATTCACTGTCAAAAGCCGGAACGGAATACAGGCCATAATGGATAAAGATCCCAAATCGCATCTTCTTGTACCACTGCGGCACTTCATATCCGGACAACGATTTCCAGTTGTCTTCATACGGTCCTGCATCGATGACGTCTTGAATCAGCTTCAGTTTTTCTTCCAGATTATAATTTTTCATAAATACCCGTTTCTCATGAGTGGCAGCCAGCCCTTTTACAGGCTCCGCCGGACACAGCGTTTCCGCCCGGAAGCCAGACTGAATATTTGCAGGCTCCGCCGGACACAGCGTTTCCGCCCGGAAGCCAGACTGAATATTTGCAGACTCCGCCGGATGCAGCGTTCCCGCCCGGAAGCCAGACTGAATATTTGCAGGCTCTGCAGGGCGCAGCGTTTTCAACCGGAATCCAGACGGAACACATCTCACTTCAGCGTAATATAAGCATCCAGCCCATCCGGAACGTCCGGGTTCACGCCTTTTAGAATTGCCTTTTCCAGTGCAGTCATCTGCATCATATAGATAAAGAATATGCCCCAGGTCTCGTATCTTCCCGCATTCGGAATCGTCACATGCAGATCCGTCCCGTAAGGATTCCCGTCCTGTTCGGATACTGTTATGATCTTTCCGCCCTTGCGTTTCAGATCCTCGAGCATGGCTGCCTGCAGATCCCGTCCCTCCGGCTGAACCAGCACAATGGTCAGCGTTTTCTCTCCATACAGCACCATCGGGCCGTGACGGAAATCCAGAACATGCGCATATTTCCCCGGAATCGTCGAGATTTCCGCATAGGCCAGGGAACCTTCCTCCGCTATGCCTTCCACAACGCCGTCCGCGAGTACCAGCGCATCTGTCCAGTCCATTTCCGCCATCTTCTTCAGGGCGGGCCGGTAACTGATTTTAAACGCCTCATTTTCCATTGCCGCCCGCTGTGTGTCCGCAGCCAGCTCCTCATCCCCCGCATAAAACGCGGCAAGCATCAGCAGAACCGTGTACAGGTTGGTGACGGTCCGGGTCTGGCAGACGCTCTCGTCATAACACCAGTCCAGGGTCAGATCCAGATCGCTGTACGGCATGATGTCATTCTGGTCCATCATGGAAACCGATAGCACCGGCACCTGGAATCTTGCCTTGATATCCCGGATGCTTCGCACGATTTCCGTCGTTTTTCCGGAACGTGACAGAACAATCACGATGCTTTTCCGGATCATCTCCTCATAGGGCCGCGGGTTGACCAGATAGTCTCCGCCCGCGACGGCCGCGGCGTCCGTATCCGGATACTGCTGCATCAGACGGCTGCCGGATTTAGCCAGCATATAGCTGGAGCCGCAGCCCAGAAAAACGAAACTGCGCATCGGATGCTCCTTAAAAAAGGATTCGATTTTATCCTTTTCCCCGGTCATATATGCACAGGTTCGGATCAATGCTTCATGCTGCAACATGATTTCACGTTCGGTTATATACATGCTTCCCACTTTCCTTTCATCTGCTCGACTACATCCTTATGACCTGTATACTCTGCCGCAAGCAGCAGGGCTCCCTGATGCGGGAGAAACCGCGGAGCGATCCAGCGCATCCCGTTCTCCGAGAGTTTCCGCTTCATGATCGCCAGAACCGGCGATCTCCGGTTGAACAGCCCGCCGCTGCAGGCGATGTCGATGTCACCCTCCTCCATTTCCAGCGTCCTGGCAGTCGCTTTCGCAATCAGAATCAGTTCATCCGCCGCCTGTTCATAGGCGCTGATGGCATTCGAATCGCCCTGCCGCGCTGACTCCGCAAGGATCCGCTGGAGAGAAGCAAGTTTGCCCCGGTGCGGTCGGAAAACCTCATCGACAATCCGGATGATGTCCTTGCCGGATTTCATGTCAAAATGCTCCATGACCAGATCGTACAGCCGTTCCCTCGGCAGTCTTCCGTCAGCCTCCTTGGAAAACAGTTCCAGACACTTTATTCCAAGCCAGTGGCACGAGCCTTCGTCGGAGAAGAAGTCGCTCCATCCCCCGACACTGGCTGTCTTTCCCGCCCGGTTTTTCCCGAACGAGATCGAGCCGGTTCCCGACACCAGATTGATCCCCGGCTCCATACCGAGCGAACCGGCCCAGCCGACTTCACTGTCATTGACAATCAGGGTACACTCCCGCGGGAAAATCTCATAGACCACGGCTTCGACAAGTACATCCATACTTGCCACTTCCGTATAATTCGGGACCCCGAAACAGACGCCGGCGATTCTGTCTGTCAGGATGCGGGCTGCTCCGGCCTCCGCCGGGAGCCGATCGGAGCCTTCCGCGCCGGTCTCGTCCGTGAGCGCCCTGGGATCTTCCGCGTTGTCCTCCGCTGCGAGCGCCCCGGGATCTTCCCTTCCGGTCTTATCAGTAAGCGCCCCGGGATCTCCTGCTCCGGCCTCTGCCGGGAGCCGATCGGAACCTTCCGCGCCGGTCTCGTCCGTGAGCGCCCTGGGACCTTCCGCGTCGTCCTCCGCTGCGAGCGCCCCGGGATCTTCGGGGGCTTCCTCTCCGGCCTCCGCAGAGATTATATCGGAATTCCGTCCCGACCTGCGCCGCGAGCGCGTCAAGTCCTTCCAGCAGCAGCTTCTTAAGTCCCTCAATTCCAACCTGCCGGTAATCGGCTGTCCCGGCCTGATACTCGGCCAGGATACGGCCCTGCGAGTCGCAGAGCGCAAACATGGTCTTTGTTCCTCCTCCGTCAATTCCAAGAAAACAGTCTCTCATCGTCCTGCTCCTGTCTTATAAATCAAATTCCTGTCTTGCTCACACTCCTGTCTAATTCAAGCAAATATCATATTCAATTTTTTTGTTTTAAAAACTTCCGCCATATTTGATTTTCCGTCGTATTCGGTCTTCCAATAGCATTCGGTCTTTGCCGTATCTGCTCTGCCGTCACCCCTTCACGGCACCGGAGGAAAGTCCGGAGATAATGTATTTCTGGAAAATCAGCGCAATCAGCACCGGCGGCAGGCTTGTCAGTACACCTGCGGTACTTGTCAGGATAAAATCATTCCCGAATTTGCTGGAAAACTCGGTGATCAGAACCGGCAGCGTCTTGGACCGCAGGGTCGACGTAAAGTTCAGCGCATAGAAGAATTCGTTCCATGCAATGATAAAGGCGAAGATCGTTGTTGCGGCCAGTCCCGAAGCAGAGACCGGCAACACGACCCGGAAAAACGCTTCCAGATGGGAGCAGCCGTCGATCATGGCGGATTCTTCCAGGTCCGTTGGTATCCCGTCAATGTAACCTTTGACAATCCAGGTGACAAAGGGCAGGGTAAACGACAGATAAATAATGATCAGGGCCCATTTGTTGTCCATCAGGTGCAGGCGCAGCATGATCATGTACATCGGGATGATCAGTGCGATCGGCGGGATCATCTGCATAAACAGCACGGTATTCAGCGCCAGCGTCCTCCCACGGAACCGAAACCGGGAGAAGGCGAAGGAAGCCAGAAGTCCGATCAACAGGGATACCGCCGTACAGCAGAGCGCAATCATCAGGCTGTTCTTAAACGCAGCCATGAACTGATTTGCCGCATCCGTCGTCGTATTGCCCGTACCGAAAAAGATATCTTTATAGTTCTTCAGGGTCGCATGCGCCGGCCACCAGTGATACGGCTTGCTGATCAGGTCCGCCTTCGTCGAGATGCTGCACAGGAACATCCACAGGAATGGTCCGAGAACTACCGCGACGATCAGAATCACCAGCAGGTACAGTACAATCCTGCCCAAGAGTTTCTTTGTTTTTCTGCTCATCGTGTTCACCTCACTCTCTTCCTGGCCGGTGCTTCTTTTTCAGAGAAAGACCGGATGTAAATCACCGTCAGCACCAGGCACACAAGCATCAGGATAAAGCTCATGGCCGCCCCGTAGCCAAAGTCAAGATACTTGAATGTGTTTTTCTGAATGTAGACCGACATCAGTTCCGTGCCGCTGGCGGGTCCGCCGGCCGTCATGATGTGGACCAGATCGAAGGTCTGCAGCGCCCAGATCGTCTTTGTGATGGTCAGGATCATGACCACCGGACTGATCAGCGGCAGCGTGATGCTCCAGAAGGACTTCCAGGCATTCGACCCGTCCACACGGGCAGCTTCGTAATAATCGCTGGAAATATTGGACAGCGCCGCGATCGTCAGCAGAACAACATAGGGAGTCTCCTTCCAGATGTTTGCCGCGACGACACACCAGAACGCGGATTTCGGCGTTCCCAGCCACAGGCGGTACTTGTCGATCAGGCCGAACTGTGTCAGAAGCGCATTCAGTGCGCCATAGTTTGCATGAAAGATCCATTTCCAAAGCACGGCATTTACAACCGAAGGCAGCGCCCAGGGCAGGATCATGACACCCCTTACAAACCCTCGCCCCTTAAAAGGCTGGTTGAGCACCAGCGCCGTCGCCACGCCCAGCACGATCTCTGCAAATACCGTTACAATGGTAAACACCAGTGTCAGCTTCAGGGAATTCCAGTAATACTTGTCCGAAAAGATTTTCATATAATTCGCGATGCCGGAAAACGACAGGCTGTGATCGGACGGATTGACATTGCTGAAACTGGTCATAAGCGCATAGACGACCGGAATGACCAGTACACCGAAGATGACAATCAGCGCAGGCAGAATCAGGATCGGCCCGGTATGCCGGTGTAGAAATGCCTTTCTGTCTTTTGCGGAATGGTTGAACATAGCGACTTCCTCTCTGGAAATAACTTCGACGAAACAGGCGGGATATTCGCGCATAGACGACACGCTTCTATCCCGCCCTCCCTTAGGAGCAGCAGCAAAATAACCTGCTGCAGTTCCTAAGTCGTAATAAACAGTTATCCCCTCTGCATTCCTGTCAGAATTATCTGCATATGAAGCCGGGGATGAAGCCGGGAAGATTGTTTTTCTGTCCTGTATCGTTCAGGACTTTTTTCACGGCCCCTGGCATAAATTTGATTACTTCATCGCGGCTTCGCACTGCTCCTGCATGGCTGCCAGTCCTTCGTCGACGGACGTGCTGCCCAGGATCATGTTCTGCGTCTCGACCTGAACGATGTTGGAGAATTCGTCAAACCAGAGAATATCCGGCTCGCCCTTTGCGAAAGCGGACTGTTTGCCGAACTGCTCCCAGTACGGATACAGCTCCAGAAGTTCCGGATCGCTGTAAAGATCCGTCCAGATCGGAAGCGCTCCGATCGCCTCACTCTTCTCCTTGTCAAATTCCAGGCTGGACATATACTCAATGTACTTCCACGCAGCTTCTTTATTCTGGGAAGTCTTCGGGATCGCCATGGCTTCCGGCAGCGTCAGGACCGCCTGGGTTTCGCCGTCGGCGCTGATGGAGTAATCTGCCACTTCCACCTGGCCCGGAATGGTAGAGACGCTTTCGTCGTTGGAGCTGGCGTAGATGCCTGCCCAGGCCTGCAGCATATAAGCCGTCGTCCCGGAATAGAATACGTTGGCAACGGTGTCATAGTCAGCCATAAGCGCGGACGGATCATAGATCCCGTCATTGTACGCCTGCACCAGGTATTCATATGCAGCTTTCACACCCGGATCGGTGGCCATGATCGGATTGCCTTCCTCATCGAGGAAATTGCCGCCGAAGGAATACACCAGCTGGCAGAACTCATTGAAACCGGACTGGGCCTGCATATAGGAATCGATATATCCGTAATCGCAGATTCCGGCTTCCTGCAGCTGTTTCGTCTGTTCGATCAGCTCGTCATAGGTCCTGGCCGGTTCCTCTATGCCCGCTTCGTCCAGCATTGCCTTGTTGTACATCAGGAAACGGGTATCGTTGTTCCAGCAGATGCCATAGAGCTTCCCGTCATAGGTAAACTTTTCCAGCAGCGCCGGAACAATTCCTTCCTTCATCTCATCCGTGATAAAGTCATCCAGCGGCTCGAGCCAGTCGTTGTAGCCGAATTTCGCAACCCAGGAATTATCAAACTCGATCACATCGTAGGAGCTGCCGCCGGACGTCATTTCCGCTGTCACACGTTCCGCAACATTGTCCCAGCCCATGTTGATCAGCTCGACCTGTATCCCAGTCTCCTCTTCAAACTCTCTCGTCTTCATCTCATAGAAACCGATCGTATCCATCTCATGTTTCGGCATCAGAACGGTAATCTTCGAACCCGCAAGGTCGGTCTCCTCCGCATGAAGAGCCGTCAGTCCTCCTGCACAGGCGGTCAGCGCCATCGACAGGGATAATACAACAGCCAATCTTTTCTTCATAAGTATTCCCTCCTCCATTTTTTCATGCTAACCTATTGAAATGTTATAACATTTGTGCTATGTATATAATATATCGACAATAAACCGACTGTCAAGAGATTAAAAATGTACGGTTTATACAAATTTTGTTTGGCAGAATCGTGCAATCATTCCAACAAAACTCATAAAACGCTGCGGCCGTGAATATCAGGCATAGATTGCAGCAGGTTATCAGAAATCAATCGTTCTCTGCCGTCGGCTCCCGAAAGATGGAATTTGCTCGAATACAGACGATTTCCTAAGGAATTAAAGATAAGAGAATATAGAAACATCTTGCAGAAGTATTGAAAGAAGAAGTATTGAAAAAAGAAGTTTTTACAGAAGAAATCTTATAGAAGTAATTGGAAGATGAATCTTTTGCAGAAATATTGTCGTAGATGTAAGTATAGATAATAAAGAGAAGGAATCCGGCTATGTCACATGAGAAAAATTCAGAGCCCTTATATCGGCAGCTATACAGCAGCTTTCGAAAAAACATTGAGGACGGCGTCTGGAAGACCGGCGACAAGGTTCCCGGAGAAATCCAGCTGTGTGAAACCTATCGGGTCAGCCGGATCACCGTTCGCCAGGCCATGGATCTGTTAAAGGCAGAGGGATATATCACCCGCACGCCCGGCAGGGGCTCATTTATTTCCGAGCCCCCGCTCGAGCAGAAGCTGAATTCGTTCTACAGTTTCAGCGATATTTCTGCGTCCGGAGGTATGAAGGTCACAAGTATTGTTCTGGGTTACGATACCCAAAAGGCAACCTCTTCCCAGAGTGCCCTCTTCGGCCTGCCCGCCAGGGAGCCCCTGATCCGGCTGGAGCGGATCCGCATGCGGGACGATGCCCCCTTTGCGCACGAGATTTCCTATTTCCCGCTGAGGTATTTTCCGGGGATCAACCGCGCAGCGATCGAACGGAACGGACTGTACAATTCCTTCCAGAAGTACGGAGGAATGCGTCCGGATCTCGCGGAAGAATCATTTGAGGCGGCCCGTACAGGCCACCTCAGTGCAGAATATCTTCAGGTTACGCCAGCCACCCCTGCCATGCATATCACACGAATCGCAAAATACCATGATCTGGTGATCGAGCAATGCGATTCCATCATCCGCAGTGACAGGATTCGCTATCATATCGTCATGCCCAGGCCGTGAAAACGGCCTGTTTTCATGTACGATCTGCCGCGTTGTTGTCCGCCGCCATAGCCCGCAGCCGGCTCAGCCGGCTGCCCTGCAATACTTCACGACATCCATAATCATCAGTGCATGATCGCCCGCAATCCCGCTGCAACTCTCCATCGTCAGATGGTGCTGACGCAGCGGGCCTTCACCTGAATACCGGCAGACCGCTTCCGCTTCCAGGCAGATCCCAGCCGATTTGTTTTCAAGTCGGAGTTGCATCCTTGTACATCCTGCGTTTCCATCCGCACTTGTTCCATATGCTTCTGCTGCTCTTGATGTGCCCGGCGTTTCTGGTCTTCCTGATGCCTCAGGCGTTCCCTGAGTTCCTGATATCTCCGGTATCTCCTCAAAATACACATCAAACCAACCGGCATCTGCCGCATCGTCCCCGGCCCGGACCGGGACATCCTCATCGAGAATTGTAAAATACAGCGTTGTGATCACGCGCCAGCGCGGGTCCCGATCATAGTCTCCCCAGGTACCGTGCTGTTTCAGGCAGACGCCGGTCACACCGGTCTCCTCCTGCAGTTCCCGCGCCGCGGCATCCTCCAGGTTTTCCTTCAGATCCACAAATCCGCCCGGCAATGCCCAGAAGCCGATATTCGGATGATTCCGCCGGCGGATCATCAGGAGCTGCAGTCCGTTCGATACATTCCGGCTCTCTGTATTCCGGACTTCCGGACCCGTCAGTTGTACGAAATGATCTCTGCTCTTGGTCTCATGCAGCCCCTGCCTGCGAAATACTGCAATGTCCACCGTGTTGCTGGGACAGTCGTATTTCTTCGGATTGTAAGCCTCCAGAAATTCTTCCAGCGTCTGTCCCTGTTCATTCTTCTGTCCGGTTCCCGCGAAGCGGGATACATCATCTAAAAACATAATTCTCCTTCTGCGAGTCAGCCGCTGTCTCCATTGCGACTGATCTTCTGCTGTCTTATTATTCTGCTGTCTTATTATTCTGCCGTCACCTTAATCTGCTGCCACCTGTTTCTCCTGTCGCATCTGCCTGCTGGAAAGCATAGCAGAAAAATACACGGTTTACAAGTTTCTCTAATCTCTTCTTTGAAGGCAATATGAGCTTAAGGCAGTGTGCGGCGCAGCTTTCGAAGGAGTCTTCATCTTTGCCACATTTCGATCCGCCGGAAGATCTAAGAAACTGCAGCGAAAAAGCTTGCATATCCTGCTGATCATTTCGCCCGAGGACAGCGTCCAAAAATCGCTTGCATAGTAAAAATATGAATCAATCCCGTGAAGGACAAAAAAGACGGGGCAGGATCATCACGTATAAACGATACGCTCTGATCCCGCCCCTCAGCAGAAATATACTATTATTTCAGCTGCTTTCGCGCCTTTTCAGGCGCTCACTTCACGGTTACCTTCACCTTCGTATAAACGCCGCTCTGGGTATATACGTAGATGTAGCAGGTTCCCTTCTTCTTCGCAGTGATCTTGCCTTTTGAGTTCACCGTCGCGATCTTCTTGTTGGAAGTCTCAAACTTCACCTTCCGGTAAGTGGGCAGCTTCAGTTTCTTCGACTGTAATGTCACAGAAGTCTTCAGCGTTGCTTTTTTCTTTACCTTCAGGGTCAGCTTCTTCACCGCTTTGTTCTTATATTTCGCGGTGACTTTCTTTACATTTGTGGCCTTTCCGCCGGACGTCGAAACGTAGACCGCCTTGGATTTCGCAATCACCTGCTGTTTTCCGTTTACCGTCTTGAACGCAGCAACCACAAACTTGTACGCCGTGCCTTTCTTCAGCTTCGAGCCGTCCGCAAGCTTCTTAACGGTGACGGTCGTCTTCTTCAGTTTGCTTCCGATCCTCTGATATTTATAGGCTTTTCCATACTGGGCGCCATAGAGAATGTAACCGGAAGCTCCCTTGACTTTGTTCCACTTCAGTGTGATGGATGTCTTGGCCTGCTTCGAAGACTGCAGCTGGATCGCAGCAAAGCTGGAGCCCTTCGGATCCGCACTGTTGGAAAGTTTCGCGACCGCCGTGTCAGTGCCGGCTACGGAATTGGAATCCGACGGATCTCCTTCCTCTGCCGCTGTCTTTTCCAGCTCCTTCATTTTCGCTTCCGCGTCCGTCAGTTTCTTCAAATCTGCAGCAGATACCAGTTTCTTCTGGTCAGCGGTAAGTGCATCATACGCCTTTCTCGCCGCCTCCACAGCTGCTTTGTCCGCAATGGTGAGCGCGTCGGCCGCTTTCAGGGAAGAAATCTTCTTCGAACTTCCTTCTGCCGCCGTCTTGTCCGCAGCGGCTTTCTTTGCTGCCGCCTCCTTTGCTGCCTTCTCGGCTGCTGCTTTTGCCGCCGCCTCTTTTGCAGCTTTCTCTGCTGCCGCTTTTGCTGCCGCCTCTTTCGCTGCCTTTTCAGCCGCCGCTTTTGCTGCCGCCTCTTTTGCAGCTTTTTCTGCTGCAGCCTTCTCGGCCGCCTCTTTTGCAGCTTTTTCTGCTGCAGCCTTCTCGGCCTTCAGTTCGGCAATCTTCGCTTCCGCATCCGTCAGCTTCTTCAGATCCGCTGCCGGCACAAGACGTTTTTCCGCATCAGTCAGCGCATCATACGCCTGCCTTGCTGCCTCAACCGCTGCCTGATCGTCCAGTGTCAGCGTATCCGCCAAACCAATATCACTGATCATATCGCTGATCCGTGCAAGTTCCTCTTCTGCCGTGTTCCGGATGATCAGCTGCTTCGTAAACTCTGTAGTTCCGGTAATCGTGTAGTTCCCGTTGACCGGAGCATATACCGCTTTGACCGTATACGTACCGGGCTTCACGGCTCCACCGGCCAGTGTCTGGCCTTCTTCGTCCTGTACCGTGCAGGTAACCGTCGCATGCTCCGCTTGCGCTGCCGTCAGAAGATGCGCTTCTCCGTCATAGTCAACCTCTGTATCTCCGGTAAAGATCTGATCTTCCGCCGGAATCGTCAGAGCCGCCGGTGCGATGCTGGCTGTCAGCGTCTCGCCTTGTACCGGTACGATTTCAAGAGCGTAATTCTCAAGAACATCCGCATCTCCGTCAAGGTCAGCGTCTACGGAAACCGGCTTGTCTTCCCCTGCGTCCGGGCTGTCAAAGCGGGCTTTAACCATCAGGTTAACGCCGTCATTCTCAAACAGAGTGGTCAGCGCCGCAACCGCATCGTCGTCTCCTGCGATCTGAACGCCTGCTACAGCCGCCGTTGTCCCGTCGTAGATCTTGTCTTCCGCCGTAACTGCATAGGAAACAGTTCTGGCCACGATCTCAATCTCACCCGTACAGGACGCAACGCGCTTTCCATCCTTCATCAGATTTGCGCTGTATGTGTGCGGTCCGACCCCTGTCTCACCTTCAGCAACCGGAACAATCTCATAGCCTGCACTTTCCAGTTCATCTTGATTTGCAACGACAAGCTCCGGCACCTTTCCGTCATATACATGCTGCGGCTGATTCTCATCCGCCTTGAATTCAGGAACCGTCGTCTGTGTCACAGTGGCTGCGTCAACCTGAAGATTTCCACCCAGAACATCCTCAGAAATCTCCACCGGTTTTTCCTCAACCGTGCTCCCTCCGGAGGAAGCATCCGAGACGGTAACCGTCGATGTCACGGTTCCGCTGCCGCCCAGCACCGCATTGTTTTCCGCAGTCAGGGAGTTGCCCGCAAGGTTCAGCGTGACGTTCTCATTCAGGTCGACACTCGCCGTCAGCGTTGCATCTCCGGTCAGCTCAACCACCACCGGGTCTCCGGTACCGGTTCCGCTGCCAATGCCGGCATTTTCATTCGCTGCTTCAATGGCTGCCTGTACGCTGCCGTAGTAGACCGTCGTCAGTACTTCCTCCGACCCGGAGCTGCCATCGCCGTCGATTGCCGCCATCTGATCTATTTTCGCCTGTTTCCCTTCGATCTTTACGAACGGGTCAGTCCCCGCGACCAGATCCGGAACCTGTTCCTTCTCGACAATAATCTGTCCGGTCGCACCAAGTTCAAAGGTCGAACCGCCCTCGCTGCCGTCTGCTTCGGAATACGCCGGCCTGTATCCGGGAATGTTCTCCGGATCCGTATTGCGCAGAATCAGCGTTCCGAGCACCTTCAGTGCACCATTGTACTGTTTCTTCGCCAGGTTCAGCGTCACCTTCATGCCTTCGAGGATCACAGCCCGGTCAGAAGGCAGATGAAGGATCGTCGAATTCGCCGTATTGCGCAGCAGCGTTATCAGTCCGGTGCTCTTTCCGCTCTTCTGCATCGCAGAGAGTGCGGAGGATACGCTGATGTAAGTTTTTCCGTCATACGTAGCATCCGGACTCAGAACAGATACCTTTACCGTAACTTCGTCCGCCGCTCCGTAACCTTCCTCCGGATCCACGTCAAGTACGAGGTCTGCCTCTCCTTCTGCAAGACCTTTCAGCGTAAACGTGCCATCCTGTCCGGAGACAAGATCCAGCGTTCCTTCTGCCGCAGCTTCGTCCTGCAGCTGCGCCTGCAGCGTTCCGCCGATGATCTCCGCCAGCTGCTCAGAATTGATACCCGGAAGAACCAGCTCGGCATCGCCGGCGTTTTCACCGAAACCGACTGCCAAGTTCTTCTTCATCAGCTTCACACGGGCATCCCCGGCCAGTATGGTAAAGGAAACTGTCTTTGCTTCCGCTGCTTCATAGCAGTCATCTTCGGCAGCACGGATGATGACATCCGCACTTCCGGCCTTTACTGCAGTCACCTTTCCATTCGCATCCACAGATACCACTTCCGGATCTGTACTCTCATAAGAAAGCTCCGTATCTGCGGAAGCATTCAACTGCAGTTTCCTCCCTGCATACAGCGTATAGGGCGTTTCCGAAAGCCCGGTGATCTGCTGCGCCGCCTTCCGGATCGTCAGAAGGAAGGTCTCCGCCTGGGTTTCCTCCAGTGTATCGCTTTCCTCCATCTGTACGGAAAGCGTCACCGTTCCGGCTTTCTTCATCGTTACCACGCCCGATGCGGAGACGGAGGCAACCGTCTCGTCGCTGCTGCTGTACATCAGGCTGCCGGTCTGGGCTGCCGGGCCGTAGGCATGCGTGATCTCCGTACGGATCCGGATAGTTCCGCTGCCATATACTGCCGAATAACCATCGGAGGTTTCTTCCGCGCCGGAAAGCGTCGCTGTGAGATCCGCCGTTCCTTTCTCAATGGTGAACGGTAATGTCACGGTTCCGGAGTAATTGCCGGTTCCATGAATGGTCACGGTTCCTTCACCGGGCAGGATATTGTCTGCATATTCTAAGGTGTAATCCGTATCCAGTGTCAGCTCATCCGGTGCATTCACATCCGGCTCAATCTCGTTTCCTGTGAACGCAAAGCTGCTTGCCGCAAGTGAGAACCATGCTTCCTCCAGCGGCGTAATGACCGGCACGAAATCATCGCTCACAAAGTCAAAAGATGCTGTACCTGATTCATCGCTGGTCCACAGCTCTGCGTAATACACAACTCCCTCTTCCAGAGCAACGGACATCCCATCCATACTATCATCGCAACTGTCGACTGTGACAAATTCCATCTGCTCTTCATCATACCGGAACAGTTCCAGCCAGTAGTCGAACTCCTCGGCATCCTTCAGCCGGAACCTGTAGGTGTCGGATTCGTCAACGACAATCTGATAGATGCCGTTTGTTGAAGCTTTTTGACCTTCATACAGTTCTCTTAATGGCTGCAGGCTGTACACAAGCTGCAGATTCAGGCCGGGTGCGCTTCGACTGGCTAAATATTCATATACAGGTTCACTGCTGTGTTCCGACGGATGATTGATCCGGATCGTCCTGGCTGCATTTTCATTGGGAATGGGCATAATAAGCTCTCCCTGCTCATAAGTGACAGTCTCAGGAACCCGGAGCCGACGATTTGTATTTACCTTTGTCTCAAATATCGCCTTTTGAGACTGGATTTCCTGCAAGTCAAGCCTAAGTTCATACCAACCATCGGTATCATACAGTAACATATACATGTACTCAGTTTCTGGTACGGTTCCGACAACCGGAATTTCTGCCTTGACAAGTTCATATGAAGTACTCGAAATCGGTTCGGATGTCACTTTCAACTGCCCGATATCCAGCCAGTCAAACGCGTCCTCCGCTGCCGGGGCACTTGCACCGGCTGACAAAACCTGTACATCTCCGCTGAAACAATAGGCTTCGTCCTCGTCAGACCTTACTTTCAGCCAGACCGTCGTATCCGCGTTCATGTACAGAGTGAAGAACGACTCGTCCCTCTCTCCAAGGTAATTGCCTGCTGCCCGGACGATTTCATCACCGTTTTTATAAAGGAACGAGCATTCATTGTTACTGCGGTGCAGAATAAACTGGTAATAGCCGTCCGCCGGAGCTGTCCAGGTATACCATACAGCGCCATCCTGCGACGCCCATGTGGCTGTCTCATCTTCAGTCAAAGCCGGAATACTGCCAATCGCCGGCAGTTCTCCGTCTTTCACCCAGCAGCTTCCGTTCCAGTACCAGAATACATCCGGATCTCCATCCGGATGATTGAAATATGGATAAATCCTCGCGTCCATTGAGCCGGTGATACCGGCAGGCGCTCCTGTAAATTCATCCTGTGCAAAACCGGCATTCCAGTAGTCACTAATCTGTACTTTCCCGTCATCTGCAGTTCGAAGAGTGCTTTCCTGATCCTGCTCAATCCATGCTGTTTCCAGCCGGCCCTTTACAATCAGTTCGCTTCCATTACGCAGCGTAGCATTATTGGCGTGCAGGGTAATGCCTTCCGGAATTGTCAGCTGTTCATCTGACAGATATATATTCTCAATGGAAACCTCGGCTCCGGCTTCCACCTTTTTCAGATAATCCTGAAGAGAAAGCACCTGGACAGATGCTTCTATGCCGCAGTCTTCCGCGTCAAACGCCCATGTCTTTCCATTGGCAATAAACACCTGGATCGTCTTCAGTGAATACGTTCCTGCCGGAGAATCGCTCTCTGCCATGCGGCTTAACGTGATATGCCCATCCTGCCATTCTGAACCGTACAGTGAGAAACCATACTCCTCGTTTGTGTCTAAAACATACCATGCAGAAGCACTCCGAACCGTTCCTCCGGTCACGTCCACATCCAGGATCGCTTCCAGATTCTGGCCGAATGTCACCTCCTCCGGCGTCACGGTAAATCCGCCCAGCGTCACCTCGGAGGTATCGCGATGAATCGTCACCTCCGCATATTCCGGTACGTTCTCCGGGTCATCATCGCTTTCATAATAGAAGCAGGCTTGTCTCAGATACTGTGTGCCCGTTTCCATAGAAGATGCCGTATATTCAAAGTAGGAATCTTCCTCGTTCTCCACAAGATACCGCCAGTCTCCTCCTTTATCCTCGAATATCTCACTGCTGTTTTCGACCCGAACAAAATAATCTCCGTCCTGCTGCGGCGTGAATGCAATCCAGACGTCCGTTCTCAGCGGAATCGAAACAGTCTCTTCCTCAGAAAGCACAAACGGTCCGTTTGTGACAATCGTAAACTCGGGAATATCGTCTCCATTTACATAGCATTCATTCGCGAGGAGCGAGAATCCCCCCTCCCCGGTTGTATAAATGGTGTAATCTCTTCCATCTGAAAGATGAACAGATACACTGTTCAGTCGGAAGATCTCCTGCTCTCCCTCGGTCATTCCATATTCCGATATTGTTGTGGACGAAACAGCCCTGCACTCTTCCGATATATCTTCTGATTCTACGTTGAACCAGTATTCTCTGTTCCCGGATGTGAAATTATATTCCAGGCTGCTGATCTGCATGTCAAATGACCAGTTCGAAAGATCCGCATTGAGGGTTACCAGAACATTTCCGTCCTCTCCCTCTTTTGTAAATGTAAGACGATCCAGCGCAAGCGCAGCCGCAATGTCCTCCGCAGCAATCCAGTCCTGCAAACGTGTAAATGTCACGTTCGTTGTAAAACCATTCGATTCATTTCTGACCACCAGGATCTGGCCTTCCTGCAAAGTGAAGGGAGATCCGTAGATACTCTGGTAGGAATCCTCATCTTCCGAATACAGATAATACTGTGGATCGAAATCCTCTTCTCCTCTCATGATAATCTGATACGTTCCGTCCTCAGGAACAGTAAATCGGACATATTCCGTATCCTGCACACCCGGGAAGGTATATGTTTCTCCCTCCTGCGCTGCAGGTATCTCACTTATATCAGGCAGACCATCTTCATACTGCTTTTTCCACGCAGAACCGTTCCACTTGTAGGAACCGTCATTCTGATTCAGACTGCTCTCTTCGTCCCTGCCGCGAAGCAGGTCCCTCCACGGATGGTCCGACCAGGCATCTGCGTTAGATACGAGGAAAGAACCGTTTTCTCCGACCGAAACCGCTCCTGTATAGCTGGAATCGGCGAGCAGGAACCCCGTTTCAAGCGTTCCGTTGATCGTCAGCTCTCGTTCCCCGCTCAACTCCAGCTCTGGCACACGGAGGATAAAGCCTTCCGGAACATAGACAGGCTCGGAACCAGCCATCCCATCCGCATCAAATTCTGAGATTCCCTCCGTTATCAGAGACTGGATATAGTCATCCAGGGAAGTAATCACCATGGAACAGCCGGAGAAATCTATTTCCGGAAGATCGTCATCATGGAGTTCCCGAACACGTCCGTACTGATCCGTAATCCTGATCTCTTCCAGCACATAGCTGCCGCCCGGCCAGTATAGATTCTCCTCCTGGTTGGCGCGGATCCACCAGTTGTTCCCGGTTTCATGATTCATAAAAAGTGCTTCGGCATAACGAATCTCTTCATTGGTATCAACCCGGAAGATATTCCTCTGCCCATATACGGCCGTCCCTCCATTTTCAAAGTACACGCCGGTTACCGTCACGTCTTCCGTATCCGCCGTCACGCCGAAGCCGGTCGTTTCTTCAGAAGCCCGAACCAGAAAATATCGAACCGCTCCTTCTTCCAGTGTGGTCGTATATCCGTCCGGATACCACCATCTTCCGATATGGCTATCGCTGTCCCAGACATGGATCACGCCGTTATCCACAGTATAGAAAGTATACATGCCTTCCTCTTCCGAGGTAAAACGGAAGAAATACAGCTGATCTGTCTCCAGCGCAGCCGGTTCCTCGCCCAGGCTGAGATCGGTATACTCATAGTCCTTCTCCACCGGTACATCGATCTGCCGCATCGCATTGCTCATGTCCGGATCCGGGTCTTCCGGTTCGATATTGAACCACT
>CACXHD010000166.1 GCA_902767335.1 uncultured Lachnospiraceae bacterium | reverse complement strand
TGATCGATCCGGAATGCTTCACGCAGGACTGGTCCACCTATGTCGCAAAGGGCAAATCTCACCGCTATGGCGTTTGCTTCACATGGGATGTGGCAAATATCGACAACATCGAAGACTATGTTCCCTTCTCTCCGCTGGAAGCAGACTGCAGAAGCGTAACACCGCAGAACTATTCCTTCACTTCCGGATTTGACCGCGGACGCTGCGTCATCACCGGCGTGTGCGATGAGCCCGAACTGCTCTGCGCATGGATGGACAAGATGTATGATCCGTTCCAGTCTCCGCAGAACAACTGGGGAACCTACGGTGAAGACGATGAGTTTGATATCTTCGTTCTCGGCGAAAATGAGAACGGCGATCCGATGCTGCAGCATGCTCCGCTTGGAGACGCTTCTCCGGTTGAGGTTCGTGAAGCAGAGTGCGTCAGCGGCCCGCTGGCAATCCTGGACGACTACTACGGTGTATACGTGACCTGCCCGGATGATGCCCAGTATCGTCTGGACTGGATCAAAGAGTATTATACTCCGTACATGATCCACGACTATGTATATCCGAAGGTTCTGATGACGAGCGACGACACCGACGAGCTGACCTATATCCAGCCGGATCTGATCTCCTTCATCAACTCCAGCAAGTCCGCGTTCATCATGGACGGTGTGACGGATGACTCCTGGAATGAATATGTCTCCCAGGTTGAGGCCTATGGTCTGGAAGAATATCTTGGCATCTATCAGAAATATCTGGATGCATACTATGCGGATGCCGAATAATCCGAAATTGTTTACGATAAATGCTCCGCGAGGATGCGCACGGATTTCGTAAGGAAATATGCCGCTTTCAGCGGCCGAAATCCGGCGCAGGAAACGTTCGGAACGCAATCGTTCTGTTCATTTCCTATATAATATGCAGTTTCAAACAGCCCTGCAGATCAGGTTTCTCTGCAGGGCTGTTTCCGAAAATGCGGATGTAAGCGCATCGTGTGGGAAATGAATCTATCAGGGAAGAGCAGGAAAAAACTATGATCAGTCAGACATTGAGAGAAGCAAGACGGACAGAAGAGGTTCTTGAAAAACTTATTGGAAAAGAAAACAGACCCCTGTTCCATCTCTCCCCGAGAACCGGCTGGACGAATGATCCGAATGGATTTTCTTATTATCAGGGGAAATACCATCTGTTTTATCAGTATAATCCGTATCAATCCCACTGGGGACCGATGCACTGGGGACATGCGGTCAGCGAAGACCTTCTGCACTGGGAATATCTTCCGGCAGCCCTTGCTCCGGATGAGCCCTATGATAAAGACGGTGTATTTTCCGGGTGTGCGATCGAGCTGCCGGATGGCCGGATGCTGCTTGCATACACAGGTGTGCTGGAAACGACAGACTATGACGGACGGAGAAACTGCCGGCAGATGCAGTGCCTGGCCGTCGGCGACGGGATTGATTTTGAAAAATACGAGGGGAACCCGGTCATCACTTCCGATATGATCCCGGAAGGCGGAAGCAGGGAGGATTTCCGTGATCCCAAGATATTTACCGCTTCGGACGGAAGTTACCGTATGCTGACGGCAAACCGTACAGAACCGGACAGCAGCCAGCTTCTGCTGTATCGAAGCACGGACGCATTTCACTGGGAATTTGCCGGCGTATTTGCTGATAACAAAGGACGCTTCGGCAGAATGTGGGAATGTCCGGACTTTTTCGAACTGGACGGAAAAGGCGTGATCCTGGTGAGCCCGCAGGATATGCTTCCGGATGGATTTGAATACCATAACGGCAATGGCTCCCTCTGCCTGATCGGTTCATATGACCCGGCCACTGAGACCTTTGTTGAGGAAACGAATCAGGCGGTGGACTACGGGATCGATTACTATGCCATGCAGACGATTCTTTCCCCCGACGGCCGGCGGATCATGATCGGATGGATGCAGAACTGGGATACGGTCGGGATACGGGATGAAAAAGACCCCTGGTTCGGCCAGATGTCCCTTCCGAGGGAGCTGCGGATCCGGGACGGCCGGCTCTTCCAGTCGCCCATAAAGGAACTGGAAAACTACCGGTGCAATAAAGTGGAATATGACCAGGTCCGTGTGCAAGGAAACGGCATTATCACATCCGCGTACAGTAAACCGGAGGATGTGACCAGAGGGCTTCATCTGCCTGGCGTGTCGGGAAGATGCCTGGATCTGGAAGTTGTCGTTAAAAGACCCGAGGGTGAAGAGCTGTTCAACAAGTTTACGATCTCTCTGGCGGCAGATGAGAAATATCATACCAATATCAGCTTCCGGCCCGGCGAATCGATTGTCAAGATTGACCGTAAGTTCTCCGGATCCAGACGGGCTGTGATCCACCAGAGACGGGCGCAGGCGGAGATGATCGATGACCAGATCCGTTTCCGCATCATCCTGGACCGGTTCAGCATGGAAGTGTTCATCAACGACGGAAGCAAGGTCATGACAGCGACCCTGGGGACCAGACAGAGCGCAGACGGTATTTTCTTCTCCTGTGACAAAGATGCCATTCTAAGCGTGACAAAATACGAGCTGAAAATGTGAAATGCGCTTTACGCAATGCGCAGCGGCAGGAAGCTGCTGTAAGCTGTAAACGTACATATAAGGATAAAGGGCCTGTGAAAAGAGATTTAGGCAATACCGGAGAGTCGGGACGCTTCCCGGTTCCTGAAACTTTTTCGCAGGCTCTTTTTTGCATGGAAAGTATGTATAAAACCGGTTCCTGTGCTATACTGTAATCAAAAACAATGACTTGTATCCATTCCCGGAAGCAGGTTTTGAGAGGAGGCGGTGTAATGAGGGTTCTGATTGTGTATTATACACAGTCCGGCAACACACAGAGAATTGCGGAACAGATCGCGAAAGGCGCCAGGAAGGCAGGCGCGGAAGTGACGCTGCTGCGATTGAAACGTGTAAACTACGAGATGTTCGACGATTATGACCTGATCGGCTTCGGGTCGCCCACATGGAAAGCGGACACACCGAATATGCATGCCTTTATCGATAAAATGCCGATGCAGAACGGGAAGCATTGTTTTGCGTTCAATACGCACGGGACACTGCCGCATCTGTATTTTCCGATTGTCATACCCTATCTGAAGGCGAGAGGACTGCTTCCGATCGGTTACCGGGGATGGTACGGGGATGTCAATATGCCCGGCATGCCCAAGCCGTATTATACCTTCGGACATCCGGACGAACAGGATCTGGCGGAGGCGATGGCCTTCGGACAGGAGATGGCGGAGAACAGCAGACGGATCGCGGCCGGGGAGACGGACCTGATCTATCCCGATCCGGAGATGAACGACAAGGTTTTTGAACAGGCCATGATCTGTTCCAATATGCTGCTGTGCCCGACAAATCCGCAGGGGGCGTTTCTGCGCGACCCGGAAAAATGCCGCTACCCGAAATGCCATCTCTGCATGGACAACTGCACCATGGGATATATTGATCTGTCCCGGGAGCCGCAGGTCTTCGGAAACCGGGGAGACCGGTGCGACGACTGCCACGAGTGTTCCTACTGCTTCATGATCTGCCCCTTCGGAGCAATCTACACCGAAGATCCGAACCAGTTTGAAAAGGACAAGGGGATCCGCCACAAAAACTTTGAAGTGATGCTGGATCGGGATGAGGCAGAGGGGACCTTCCGCCGTCACATTCCCGCAGACGAGGTCGGGTTTGATACGCCATATATCTACTGGCATCCGCAGCGCCCGTACCTGAAGGTTCCAAAGGAAAACGAGTAAAGAAGAGGAAAGAGATAAAACAGAAGAGGGGAAGGAGAGAAAAAAGATGAGTATTGTAAAAAAATGGAATTCCATGAGCCTGATTGTCCGGATCCTGATCGGACTGGTCATCGGTGCCGTTCTCGGACTGCTGGTTCCGGGGCAGACCTGGATCGGAGTCCCGGGGGAACTGTTTGTCGGAGCATTGAAGGCGATCGCACCGCTTCTGGTCTTTGTGCTGGTGTCGGCCTCCCTGGCCAATGCCAAAGGGGGAAACGCCTCCAAGTTTCTTACGGTGATCGTTCTGTATCTGGTCAGCACGCTTTGTGCGGCCATCGTGTCGGTATTTACCAGTTTTCTTTTCCCTGTGACGATTCCCATCGCCGGCGTTGAGGCTGTGGAGGGTTACGCCGCACCCCAGGGAATGTCGGAAATTGTCATGAACCTGCTGAAGAGCTTCATCGCAAATCCCGTGGAAGCACTGGCAAATGCAAACTATATCGGCATCCTGTTCTGGGCGGTGATTTTCGGAATCGCTCTGAAATTCGCTTCCTCCGCAACCAAAAACATGATGAATGATCTGGCGGACGGGATTTCCAAGGTGGTGCGGTGGATCATCTCCTGCGCTCCCTTCGGTATCCTCGGCCTGGTGTTCAGCGCGGTTTCCTCCAGCGGCCTTGACATTTTCAAAACTTATGGACGGCTGGTGCTGCTGCTGGTCGGAACGATGCTGCTGGTTGCGTTTGTGGTCAACCCGATCATTATCGGACTCGTTCTGCGCCACAATCCGTATCCGCTGATTTTCCGCTGTGTCCGGCAGAGCGGCCTGACCGCGTTCTTTACCAGAAGCTCGGCAGCGAATATTCCGGTCAACATGCAGCTGTGCAAAGATCTCGGCCTTGACGAAGATCTGTACTCCGTCTCCATTCCCCTTGGATCCACGATCAATATGGACGGGGCGGCGGTCACGATCACGGTGTTCTCTCTGGTCGGCGCATTTACAACCGGCGTGCATGTGACGCTGCCGATGGCGATTTTCCTGAGTATTGTCGCAACGTTTTCCGCATG
>CACXHD010000165.1 GCA_902767335.1 uncultured Lachnospiraceae bacterium | reverse complement strand
TCCTCCGGCAGCAGTTCAGAGCATGGAATTTCTTCTTTCTTTCCAATATTCACGCCCGGAGGCATCCTCCGGCAGCAGTTCAGAGCATGGAATTTCTTCTTTCCTTCCAAAATTCACGCCCGGTGACATCCTTCGAAAAAGTGTCAGATTGACAGCAAATATAAAAAGCAGACACAGCTTGCGCTGTGTCCGCAGAAACATAAGAAATATGGACTGATTGATTTCATCTGTGTTTTCTTAGAAAAGGACCCCTCCCGGGAAATCCAGATCGGAAGGAACTTCCGTCCCTAGGGTTGAAGGCGCGTCCGTGCCAGCCGCAGGATCCGTGCCCGCTGCTGCCGATACATCCGTGCCGGCTCCAATGTCCGTTCCCCCTGCTGCAGATGTATCTGCGCCAACCACGTTGTTCGTCGCATTGTACGTACCTGCCGCGGCAGTTGTATCCGCACTGCCGCCAGTGCTGGTGCCTGTATTTCCGCCAATATCTCCTGCAGCATCCAGTCCCGCAGTTCCGCCGTTGACCGTTCCGCCATTCGGCGCAGCATCCAGCCCCGCAGTTCCGCCGGCGTCTGTTCCGGCACCCGCACCGGTATCCGCACCCGTGTCTGCATCCGGTATATTCTCGCGGGTTGTATCATAGACAATCACCGGATAATAGTTATACACTTCCTTATAAATCTTCTCTGCCGTCTCCAGCGGAAGATTCACACATCCGTGAGATCCCCAGCTCTTGTAGATCTCCCCGCCGAATTCACCCCTCCAGACTGCATCGTGCAGGCCCTGGGAGTGATTAAAGGAAATCCAGTATTCCACCGGCTGTTCGTATTTATTTCCGTTGGGATCTTTGTCCTTGAGTACAGCCGGACTTGCCTTATACTCCACCTGGTAAACGCCGGTGGTGGTATCCGTCCAGTCTCTGGTCCCGGTCACGCAGTCGCTCTCCAGCAGAAGCTGCCCTTCCTCAAACAGATATACCTTCTGCCGCGCGATATCCACTTCCACATATTTTGTGCCGACATCGCTGGTACTGCTGTAGACCAGGCCGCTGTTCCAGACAGGATCCATGATCTCCTCACCGAGGCCCGCGTATTCCTTCAGGCGAAGTACCGTGAGGTCAAGGTTCATCTGCCACCCGCAGTTCGTACTCTGGAAGGTCAGCTTCAGTCCGTCATGCGTAGTGAAATGAACCACGCCGGGCTCGGTATCATATTTTTCCTTCAGCTTCCCAAACCACTCATAAAGCGCATCATCGTTCCAGAGATAATGGCCCTTGTATTTTCTCCGCCAGTTTCCGGTCTGCCCTTCCGTGAGCATCTCATAGTCGCGGTCAAAACGGATCATCATGGAAAAGGGCGCCGGCGTGGAGAGCGACCATCCGCCATCCAGCGGTTCATCGACCAGCCAGTCCCCGTCCGACCCAAGGCCGGCCATGGTTTCATCCGTGCCGCTGCCGCCGAGCGCATCCATCACATCCTTCGCTGCCTGAAGGCGCTCCTGCTCCTCGATTTCCTCCGGCGTCAGCTCCCGTGTTTCCGCTTCCGTATCCGGCTCGAGAGCCACTTCACGGCGCTCTGCGCCTTCTCCGTCCCCGGCCGGCTCCGCCGGTACACCAAAGCCAGCTTCCGTATCCTGTATCGTCTCGGCACGCGAACGCGCTGCTTTGCCCCAAATCAAAGCAGCGATCAGAATTACCGCGGTTATTCCCGCGAAAATGTGCCGGTTCATTTTTATGGAAAGCATTTTCTTCAATCCGTATCCCCTCAGTCCGATTTCGTAATGTCAGGATTTATCTCATTTCATTTAACGTCAGGATCCAACGTCTTCATCTAATCTCAGATTTCAATGTCCTCATCTAATCTCCGGCTCCATCTGATTTCATCAAATCTCAGGATCCATCTTTATCTCATCCGGGAAAGCGCTTCGCCGAAGGCGCAATAATCAAAAAGAAGATCGTATCCGCGTTTCCCTAATACTTAATCATACCTTTATTCTTGTAAAAAAGGAATAGAGAAAAAATATACGCTTTCGCTCTCTTTTCCGGCGAAAATACCTATAAGATGTCTACAGATCCCTCTCAGATATCTGTAAGGCCCCTCTAAAATATCCATGAGGTATCCGGAGAATCCTCTTTTCGCTTCATCCGTTTCCGGTTCATCTCTCAGTCTGAATCCGCAGCGTTTCCCCGTCCGACCGGAAGCGGACCGTGCCGGATTCGTCCGTCCGCAGGATTTGCGCGCCGGCCTGGCGAAGCCTCCGCAGCGTACTGTCATGCGGATGACCGTAATCGTTTCCCTGGCCGCAGCTGATCACCGCCCAGGCGGGATGTGCCTTCAAAAGGAAATCCATGCAGGAAGCATCACTGCTTCCGTGATGATTGACATGGAGCACGTCGCATCGAACCGGCATGCCGCCGGACACGAGATCCATCTCCTCCTCCGCCTGTGCATCCCCGCAGAAAAGGAAGCTGTGTCTGCCGAATGTAATCTTCACTGCAAGAGAGTTGTTGTTCGGATTGTCTTCATAATACCGGAGCGGGCCGAGGACCGTAATCTGCGCGTCCCCCAGCGAATACGTTTCCCCGGGCGACGGAATCTGTTCCGGAATATTCCCGTAGCGGATGGCTTCCTGCACCGAAGACCAGGATTCCGTATCCTTCGTCTCCCCGTTGACGAATACCCGCCCCACCGGGAAACCGTACGAGACAGACGGAAACGCGCCGATGTGGTCGGCATCCGGATGCGACAGCCAGACCATCTCCAGTCTCTCCACTCCGGCATCGGCAAGATATTGCCGGATCTGCATGGGGATCCCGGCGCCGCAGTCAAACAGCATGGCATGGGTGCCCTGCCGGATCAAAGTCGTATCCGCCTGCCCGCAGTCGAGAACGTCGACCCACAATTCCGTTTCCGACGGAGTTCCGGCCTGCGGATCGGCCCCACTCCCGGTCTGGACGACCGCCTGCGGACCGGCCCCGCTCCCGGTCTGGGCAATCGCCTGCGGATCGGCCCCACTCCCGGTCTGGACAACCGCCTGCGGACCGGCCCCGCTCCCGGTCTGGGCAATCGCCTGCGGATCGGCCCCACTCCCGGTCTGGACAATCGCCTGCGAATCGGCCCCGCTCCCGGTCTGGACAACCGCCTGCGGATCTCCGTATATATCCGTCCGTCCATCGTCCCACAGACTGCCGCCGCCAATCCACTGGCCCAGTACAAACAGCAAAACAGCCAATGCCAGCCATCTTCCGGCGCTGCCGGCGCGTTTTCTCCGGCGGATATACCGGTATCGTCCGTGACGACGAAAATACTGTGATGATGCCACTTGTCATCTCCATACTGAATATGTTATAAATACTGAACTGGCTGTCCGTAACGGACAAAATCCGACTTCATGACTGGTTTCTCAGATCACGCTTCACAGGGAGGTATCATCTTGAAATTCAAAGACCTTTTCAAGCCCGTCGATATGACGGTCGGCAATCCCGTACGGCAGATCGTTGCATTCACCATCCCTATGCTCCTCGGAAATATTGCGCAGCAGCTGTACAATACCGTGGACAGCATCATTGTCGGACGCTTTGTGGGTGACAACGCGCTGGCGGCGGTCGGCAGCGCGGGGCCCATCCTCAACCTGATGCTGGTTCTCTTCATCGGGATCGCTACCGGCGCAAGCATCATGGTTTCCCAGTACTTCGGTGCCCGTCAGAGAGACGAGCTTTCCAAGACCATCTGCAGCTGCATCACGATGACCGGGATTGCATCCGCCGTCATCATGATTGTCGGCCCGCTGCTCTCTCTGCCGCTGCTGCGGCTTCTCGGCACGCCGGAGTCCATCATCTACTGGTGCAGAGATTACCTGATCATCATTTTTGTCGGCATCGCCGGCAGCGGATATTACAACATTCTCGGCGGCATCCTCCGCGGACTCGGTGATTCCGTCTCCGCCCTGATCTACCTTCTGGTGGCGACCGCGCTCAACATCGTTCTGGACTATGCCTTCGTTGCATGGTTCGGCATGGGCGTCGCCGGCGTTGCGCTGGCAACCATCATCGCCCAGCTGGTATCCGCCCTGCTGTCGATCCGCAAGCTGGCACGGATGACGGACATCTTTAATCTGAAAAAAGAGTACCTCCATCCGGCTTCAAAATACAGCGTCTCCCTGATCCGGCTCGGGCTGCCCTCCGGTCTGACCCAGGCAATCTTCTCGATGTCCATGATCGTCGTCCAGTCCCTGACAAACAGCTTCGGCGAACAGTTTATCGCCGCAAATGTCATCGTGATGCGAATTGACGGCTTCGTCATGCTTCCCGCTTTTTCCTTTGGCACCACCATGACGACCTATGCGGGCCAGAACATCGGTGCCGGAAGAATGGACCGGGTGCTCAAGGGAGCCAGAGAAGGAACCCTGACCGCCATGGCGACCTCCGCGGTTCTCACGGCGCTGATCCTGCTCTTCGGCAAACCTCTGATGGGAGTTTTCACCACGACCGAAGATCTGATCAATCTGAGCTACCGGATGATGCAGATTCTGGCGTTCGGATATATCATGGTGGAAATCACCCAGTGTCTGTCCGGCATCATGCGCGGCGCAGGCGATACCGTGACCCCCATGTGGATCTCTCTGATCTCTTCGGTCGCGCTGCGTGTCCCCCTGGCCTATATCATGGTCTGGATGACCCGCACGGAGGACAATCCCCTCGGCAATCCCGCGATGATCTTTGCTTCTCTGTTGATCAGCTGGTGCTTCGGCTCCCTGATCACTCTGTTCTTCTATCACCGCGGCAAATGGAAGGGCAAGGCGATTGTCGAAACGTCCGAGCCCCGATAAGCCTGTCCGCAAGCACTCTTCCAGACTCTGAAAAGGCAGTCCGCTATTACTCTTCCAGACTCTGATAAGGCAGTCCGCTGTTGGACTTTAAGCTCCCCCAGAGACAAAAGGCATTGCATTCAAGGTCCTGCGACCGGTGAAATGCAATGCCTTTTTCATCATTCTGCGGACGTTGTTCCGCGCAAAATCCGGTCAGGCAAAATCCTTGTCGCGAAGAATCACGCGTCCTTCACTGTCATAACGTTTTTTGCCGCCGAACAGCTTGCGGGCAAACCCGGAAGCCCGTGCCATGGCCTTATCGGTGATTTCCTTCACAGTTGTAATGGAAACCGGCTGGTCCGGCACTTCCATCAGAGAAGCAATCTGTGCGGTCAATGCCGCCTTTGCCCCCTCAGACAGCGCGAAGTCCCTGCTGTCCGCATAGCACTCTCCAAATCCCGCCAGTTCCTCCGCCGTATAGTCCGGAATATAAATCTCAGAGGTGAACTTCATGGTCAGTCTCGGATGGCGCATCAGCAGATCATGAATATATGCCTGCTCGTCCTCCAGAATGACCACCAGCCCGTCTGTGCGGAATTCCATTGCCGTGGTCATCTGGTCCGCAATCCCGTCGTCCAGATCCCCGGCCTCCTCTACGATCAGTACACCGCCGGCAATCTTTGCAATCGTCGCGGCAATGTCCTTTCGGTTGAGATCCGTGGAATAGATCCGCGCCATCTTGACGTATTCTTTGCCCTGTTCCTGGGCAATCGCCCGTGCGAGGGCCATGGCCAGGGTCGTTTTGCCTGCTCCGTGTCCGCCGAAAATCAGAATATTTCCGCTTCGGGAGGTACGGTCACTGCCCTTGGCCAGTGTCTGGCGGATCGCCGTGGCAATCTGTGCCTCCATGCCCCGGACGTTCAGGAAACCGTCAAAGAGTTCCCGAAGTTCATCCTTCAGCAGTCTGGGACCGGCAGCCACCGCGCCGGAGGTCTGTTCCGAAGAAGCTCCATTTCCGGCAGACGCATCGTCCGCGTCTTTCGTGTTCTGTTCCTCGCTCCGGCCGCCTTCGCCCCGGTCCTCTTTCGCTCCGTCATCCGGCTCTTTTTCGCCGGACTTTGTTCTGTCTGCGCCCAGCCCCGGCGTTTCTTCCGCCAGCAGCTGCGCTTCGATTCTTCCAGCGAGCGCATCCGTATCCATGTCATCCGGATTGAGATCTTCCAGGTTCAGCGGACGCGCACCGTATTTCCGGGCAATCTCCTCCGTCGGCATGCGTCTTGTCCGGGCTGCAATGATCTCTTCCATGGTCTTGTCCCGGAACGAGCCATCCTGCGAATCCGTTTCGCCGCCCTGGGCCGTCTCCTTCAGTTCCTCTTCCGAGACATCGCTTCTGTGAACCACAGCCTCTTTGACATCCTCTTCCGGAAGATCGGCAGCCTCTGCCGAAGGCGCCGCCGACGTTTCCTCTCCTGTTCCCGCTTCCTTGCCGGACTCATTCGCAAGGTCCGCTCCGGCCTTTGCGGTATCGTCGAAACCGGAAGCTTCCTGTGCGGTCTCTTCAGCAAACACTTCCTGATCGCCGTTGGTTTCCGGCAGAATCTCTGTCATCGGAGACGCCGTCACTTCCCGCCGCTCCGGCGTCTGTCCCGGCTCTTCCGTCTTCGTTTCGTCTTTCTCTTCTTCCATTCCCGCGGGACGGATTCCCATTCCGAGAAGTGCCTCATCCACAGCGGAAAGCACGCCCGGCCGTCCGGGATATCCCGGCGTCGCTCTGGCAGCCGCGTCGCGGACCGCCTGTCCCCGTTCTCCCATGGAAAGCAGGACATCGTCGATGGTCAGCTTGCCTGCCGCCTGCTTGCGCTGCAAATCCGGCATCCGAAGGCTCGGCATGCGAAGCTGCTGGTTTTCCCTCTCTCTGGCCAGATCCAGTTTGGATTCCTCAATCAGGTCGTCCATGGCCTGCTCGGTCTCATTGACATATTCCAGGCGGCCGACATTGCCGATCACTTCCCGCATATCTCTGGCAATCTCCGACTGGAGCTGCTGTGTGGACTGCCCGGTTCCGGAAGTGAGTTCCTGCTCCGGATCTGCGTCCGCCGTGCCGGCCGGCTCTTCCTCCGGAAGCTCCTCCGTCTCCGGCTCTTCCCGGAGGGTCCAGTCCGTCTCCCTGGCCGTCTCGCTCAGGGCATCTTTTGCCTTCTGCGCGTCCGTATTTACAAATCTGACGGCGTCCTGCGCTGCTTCGGCGCCGGATTCCTTTGCCTTTTCCAGGCCTGCACGAAGAGACTGCGCCGCTCCGCGCGCGTTTTCCTCGGCCTCCTGGCGCACCTTCTCCGCATCCGCCTGCAGATTCTCCGCTTCTCCCCGGGCGCTCTCAACGGCACTCTTCGCCTGCTGTGTACCGCCCTTCAGCACCTGTGCCGCTCCCGACGCCGCTTCGGTTCCTGCCGCCTTCGCTCTGCGGACATCCTCCCGCACTTCCCTGAAGGAAGGCGCTCCGGCCAGCATTTCGTCCAGCGTTTCTCCCATAGCCTGCGCTGTCGCCGCTGAGGGCTTCCCGGCCGCGTTTTCCACAAGTTTTTCGAGCGTCCCGGCTGTATCTTCGGCCCCGCCGGTCAGGTCTCCGGCCAGTTCTTCAGCCGCATCTTTCGCTGCCCCGGCCGCGGTTTCGGTCATTTCTTCACCTGTATCTTCCGCCGCTTTCACTGCGTTTTCCACAAGTTTTTCGAGCGTCCCGACTGTATCTTCGGCTCCGCCGGTCAGGTCTCCGGCCAGTTCTTCAGCCGCATCTTCCGCTGCCCCGGCCGCGTTTTCGACGACTTCCGCTGCCGCTTCGGCCGCACCGCCGGCCGCATTTTTCGCTGCCCCGGCCGCGCCTTCGACGACTTCCGCTGCCGCTTCGGCCGCACCGCCGGCCGCATCTTTCACCGCTGCTCCGGCTGCTGCCACAGTTCCTCTGGCCGGCAATACCCGGGTTGCCTGCAGATCCCGCTCAACGGAAGATACAGCCGGATCCGGCTCCGCTGCCGGCTGCTCACCCGCAACGTCCTCGCCCCGGGCTGCCTTCGCGATTTCCTCCGCGATCGAACGCTCGGTATCCTCCATGATCGTATCGGCAAGCGTCGTCTCATCCGTTCCGACCATCTTCTTTTCCTGCCAGGGCTCCTGCTCTTCTTCCGCATCCTCCATCGCAAACCGGCTGTCATAGATTTCCTGCTGCTTGGGGGTCAGTGCCGCATATTTTTTCTTCAGCTCCAGCGCCTTGATCACATATTTTCCGCTGTGGAACCAGAGAACCAGGTCATCGCAGGCCGCGATGCACTCTTCCATCCGGTCCGCCTCTTTATACAGGCGCGCCAGCTCATAGGCATATTTTTCGTTATATTCCTGATCCAGGTATTCTTTGAGAATGTCGATCTGCTCATTCACAGAGGACCCTCTGCCCCGGTAAATCTTGTATTTCAGGATATACCGGTTCATATCATGGGGCGCGGCCTGGACATACTCCGTGTAATAACCGATTGCCTCGTCAAACTGTTTCAGAGCAATCGTCACCTCGACCAGCCGGTACAGCACCGTCCGGCTCATCGGCGATTTCCGGTAGGCGCGAAGCAGAAGCGCCTTGCTGTCCTCGCATCGTCCCTCCGCCTCATAAACCTCGCTGATCATGCACAGCGTATTGACGTTGCGGACCTTTTTCCAGTCGATCTGGTCTGCCAGAACCGCAGCCTGTGCTGTATTTCCCTGATCTATCTGGTGTCTGATCTCCTCAAGTCTGACCTTATATTCGTTCTTGTCCAACTCCCTCACCTCTGCTTTTCTAAACTTATTTCTTCCAGGTTCCCTTCGAAAACAGGATCAGTACCGGGAACAGTTCCAGTCTCCCGGCGATCATGTCAAATGTCAGAACGACTTTTGACATGAGAGACAGTTCCGAAAAATTCGCCGCCGGCCCGACTCTGCTCAGACCGGGACCGATATTGTTCAGTGTAGCCGCCACTGCCGTGAAGGTCGTCTCCAGATCAAAATTGTCCAGGGAAACCAGCAGTACGGAAGCCGCGAAAACAAACAGATAGGAGCAGATATATACATTGGTCGCCCGCAGCACCGTATGTTCCAGCTGTTTCCCGTCGACCTTGATTTTACGGACACTGTTGGGATGAATATAATAATTGATCTCCTTGCCGAGCGTCTTGGACATGATCAGAACGCGGGAAACCTTGATCCCGCCTCCCGTACTGCCCGCGCAGGCTCCGACAAACATCAGCGTCACCAGAATCGCTTTGGAGAACGAAGGCCAGACATTGAAATCCGTCGTGGAATATCCGGTGGTTGTGATGATGGATCCCACCTGGAAGGCCGCATCCTTCACCGCCGTCCCCACATTGGCATACAGCCCGTGGATATTGATGCTGATCAATACGACCGCGGCGCCAATGATCGAAAAATACGCAATGACCTCCGACATCGAAAGAATTTCGCGGAAACGTTTCTTATAGATCAGGTAATAGGCGTTGAAATTCACCCCGAACAGGATCATGAACAACGTGATGATCAGCTGCTGCGGAACCGTCAGGCTGCCCATGCTGTCATTGAGGTATCCGAATCCGCCCGTGCCGGCCGTTCCGAACGCCGTCAGCAGCGATTCATACAGCGGCAGCCGGGAGAGCAGAAGCAGCAGGACCTGGATCAGAGTGATCACAATATACATGGCGTACAGCGTAAAGGCCGTGCTTTTTACCTTCGGCACCAGCTTCTTTACCGAGGGGCCCGGGCTCTCCGCCTTCATCAGAAACATGTCACTGCCCCCCGCGAGCGGCAGGATGGCAATTACGAAAACCAATACGCCCATACCGCCGATCCAGTGGGTAAAGCTGCGCCAGAACAAAAGACATCGCGGCAGACACTCCACATCCGTCAGAATGCTGGCTCCCGTTGTCGTAAAGCCGGACGCAATCTCAAAAACCGCATCCACCATATGGGGAATGTATCCGGAGATGCGCATCGGCAGCGCACCGAAAAGGCTCAGCACAAACCAGGAAAGCGCTACAACGACAAAGCCCTCTCTGGAATACAGTCGTTTTTTCTTTGGTTTGAAAAACAGGGAAAGCATGCCGACGCTCAGGCAGATCAGCATCGTGATCACCAGGCTCAGCCCATCTTTTTCCCGATAAATAAGTGCACAGATTGCAGGCGGAATCAGAAACAACGCTTCAAAATTCAAGATCCAGCCCAGACAGTACAGTACCATTCCGTAATTCATAATACAGTTTCCATCCGCTCCTTACCTGAATATATCATTGATATCATTCAATCCCTTGCGCGTCGTCACCACGATCACCGTATCACCGGCCCGCATGGAATCCTGGCCTCTCGGAAGAATAATATCGCCCCCGCGGTTGATGCACGCCACCAGGATATTGTCCTTGAGGGACAGTTCCTGCAGCGGCACACCGTTCATGCGGAAATTTTCGCGGATATGAAACTCCAACGCTTCCGCTTTGTTCTCCACGATCCAATGCAGGGTCTCCACGTTGCTGCCGATGGAATTTCGTCTTGCGCGTACATACTGCAGAATATATTCCGCCGTCAGGCTCCGCGGATGAATCGTCGTATCCAGATCCAGTTGATCCATGACCTCATCGAAATTGATCTTGTTGATCTTTGTCACAATCTTGCGGCAGCCCGCCGTCCGGGCATACAGCGACAGAATGACATTTTCCTCGTCGAAATCGGTCAGTGCCACGAAGCCTTCGGTCGCCTCGATGTCCTCCTCCAGAAGCAGCTGCTTGCTGCTGCCGTCGCCATGGACAATCGACGCCTTTGGAAACTGTTCACAGAGCATCTCGCAGCGCTTCAGCTGTTTTTCGATCAGCTTGACACTGATCCCATAGCTGAGCAGCATCTCGCACAGGTAGAAACCGATGTCTCCCCCGCCGATAATCATTACATTTCTGGTCTTGTTGGTTTTCAGCCCGATTTTGCGGAAGAAGCCCTCCTCCGCTCTCGGCTCGGAGACAATCGAGATCACATCCCCGGAGTGGAGCACATGATTGCCGGAAGGGATTTCCACAACCCCATTGTGCTCAACCGTACAGACCAGAACCGCGCTGTGCAGTTTTTCATTCATCTCGATCAGAGACAGGCCGTCCAGAATCGAATCCTGCGGAATCTTAAAGCGAAGCAGCTCCACACGGCCCTTTGCAAACGTATCGATTTCGATCGCGGACGGGAACTTCATGATCCGTGCGATCTCCCGCGCGGCGGTCTGCTCCTGGTTGATCACCAGCGCAAGGCCCAGCTCTTCTTTCAGGTACTCGATCTCGGAGCTGTACTCCGGATTGCGCACCCGGGCGATGGTATGGCAGTGGCCTGCCTTCCGGGCAAACAGACAGCAGAGCAGGTTCAGCTCATCGGAGCCGGTAACCGCAATCATCAGATCTGTATGCTGAATATCCGCTTCCTGAAGAATCGTATAGCTTGCGCCGTTTCCGACCGTCCCCATAATATCGTACCGGTCGCACAGATCCTCTACAACGGATTCATTCTTGTCGATAATAGTGATATCATTTCCTTCACTGCTGAGCACAGCTGCGAGTTCTTCTCCTACCTTGCCGCAGCCGACGATTATGATTTTCACGTCAGTTTCCTCTCTCTGTTTATATTTACCGGGTGTCCCGCGGGGCAGACTTTCCCCGCGATAGAATCACTCATATGATAATATAGCACCTAATTCGAAACCAATCAATACTGTCTCCCCTGAGAGAAAAAAAGAAAACCCTGAGGCAGTCCGAATACCTCAGGGTGGCTTTCTTATTATTAAATTTTAAATGTGATATTCCTTTGGATATCATTCATGTAATGTCTGCCATTACAGATCGGAGTAAGCTTTCCTGCGTATATCTTATATATCACCAGTCGAAACAGATTTTGCTGAATGAATGTATTGTCATTATCCGGAAATCTGCTGTTTTTCCTTATGTCGGCTGTGATACCTTGCTCTTCAGAATAACATATTTTAAAAACATCAATATCTCAACTCTGATTTACAAGTTCTTGGGGTGGAGTCGCTGTCCGTTTTCGGATGCCTCATCCGGTCTTCCCGTGCTTTTTTCTCCGATCAGTTCGATAAATTCGATTTCATCAGGGGAGCCGGTCAATGAGGTCATATCTGCAGGAAACATCCGAAAAACGATTGTCACGCTGCACCCTTACAAATTCTACATCCAAAGGTCTCGACCTCCTTTCCTCTCCGTGATATTAAAGTAAACGTCAGTTGAATTGCTTCTGACGATTTCTTTCGTTTGATGAATGCATCATAGCATGATGATATTTATTTGTCAATACGTTTTTGAGTGATTCGCGTGTATTTTACAATTTATTCACATTTTTCCTGCTTTATGTGTGTATATATTCTAAATATTCAGTATTATTCAGATAATTATGTCACTTCATGACGAACATGCAAAAACAGGGACGCTTACAGCAGCCCCTGCTTCATTTATCTACTTATCTACCTATCTACTTATTTACTTATTCACTTATTCTCTTATTTCACAGTCCCTTTGCTTTCGCTTCCGCCACCGGATCCAGCTTTTTGCTGACCGTTACCGCCAGCGATCCCGGGCCGATATGGCAGGCTATGCTGAGGGAAAGCGGATCGAAATGAACGTCATGGTCCGGATAGACCGACTGCACCTGTGCATGCCATTTTTCGGTCTCTTCCGCACTGCAGGTATAGGCTCCGGCGATCAGGGCATCCTGGGGATGATCCCCCAGACCGAAGCGTTCCCGCAGATCCTTGTCGACGGCACTGAGCATCGTCGTCTGCGCCTGATGCATGGTCCGGCACTTCGCAAAGGAATCCAGCTTTTCTCCCTGGATCTGCAGAACCGGCTTGATCCGCAGCAGGGTTCCGATCGCGGCCGCGGCCGGCGTGATCCGTCCGCCCTTTTTCAGATACGACAGGGTGTCCACCGTGATATAGATGCTGGAATCAAATTTTGTCCGCTCCAGCACCTCCCGGATCTGCGCCCCGTCCATTCCAAGCTGCGCCATCGCGGAAGCGTCCAGCGCCGACTGTCTCTGTGTAACAGAGATTCTCTGATTGTTGACAACGAAGACCTTTCCTTCATACTCATCCGACTCCGCAAGCATCGCTGCGGTCTGGCAGGAGCTGGAAAGTCCGCTGGACATGGGAATGTAGACGATCTGGTCATGGTTTTGAAGCAGCCGGTTCCAAAGATCCATGACATCTCCGGGCGCCGGCATGGATGTACTGATCTGTGCATCGTGTTCCAGCTTATGATAGAACTCCTCCTGGGTCAGGTTGATCCCTTCGTAAAAAATCTCTCCGTCAATGTAAAAAGGCATAGGCACGACAAAGATCCCGAGCTCCTCGCCCTGGTTCTGTGTGATTCCGCTGTTGCTGTCCGTAACTATGGCTATTTTCATAAACAATTACTCCATATCCGGCCATGTCCGGAATTTCTGAAAAAGGGCGCTCCACCCCGCAGGTGAGAGCGCCCCTGATTACATCCGTTATCTCTGATGTATTAAGCCTGGCCGTTGCTGCCCAGCACTTCAACGATCTTATGAGCAACGATATCTTTGACATACTTGCGGCCGTCGCCGATGTACTGTCTCGGATCGAAGTGATCCGGATGCTCAACAAAGTGCTGACGGATACCGGCGGTCATGCCGAGACGAAGGTCAGAGTCGATGTTGATCTTGCAGACAGCACCCTTAGCAGCTTCACGCAGCTGGTCTTCCGGAATACCGATGGCATCCTTCAGAGCTCCGCCGTTGGCGTTGATGATCTTGACATATTCCTGCGGAACAGAGGAAGAACCGTGAAGAACGATCGGGAAGCCCGGAAGTCTTCTGGCAACTTCTGCAAGGATGTCGAGACGCAGTTTCGGATTCTGGCCGGGTTTGAACTTGTAAGCGCCGTGGCTGGTTCCGATTGCGATCGCCAGAGAGTCAACGCCGGTCTTCTTGACGAACTCTTCAACCTGATCCGGATCGGTGTACATAGCCTTGTCCATCTCTACGCTGACTTCGTCCTCAACACCGCCAAGGGTTCCCAGCTCAGCTTCAACAACAACGCCATGCTCATGAGCATATTCCGCAACACGTCTGGACTCTTCGATATTTTCTTCGAAGGAATGGCTGGAGTAGTCGATCATGACAGAAGTAAATCCGCCGTCTACGCAGTCTTTGCAGGTAGCGAAGTCTGCGCCGTGATCCAGATGCAGAGCGATCGGAATACTGGAGGTCTCGACTGCTGCTTCTACCAGGTGTTTCAGATAAGCGTTTTTCGCATATTTTCTTGCGCCTGCGGAAGCCTGCAGGATCACCGGGCTCTTCAGCTCGTCCGCTGCCTCAACGATCGCCTGAACGATCTCCATATTGTTTACGTTAAAAGCGCCTACGGCATATCCGCCATTGTAAGCTTTTTTGAACATCTCGGTCGTTGTCACTAATGCCATAATGTTATCCACCTTTCTTGGGAAACTTTACCTTGCGGTTTTTCAGTGCCATTATAACTTCTTTTGTTCCGGTTGGCAATGGGCATTTCGTCAGCGTCTTCTTCTGCGGAACATGAAGATCAGTACCGCAGCGATCACAACCGCACTGCATCCGAAGATGGCAAGAAGCGGGAGGATCGGCGAGGAATCACCGGTGGCGCTGGCTGCTGCCGTTCCGTTGCCGGCCGCTGCGGCAGCTCCGGTTCCCGTGCCGGCTGCTGTTCCGGTTCCGGTGCCGGTATCCGTGCTGGATGCTCTCTCCGATGCGGCCTGGTACGCCGAGGTGTCTCCGGCAAAGCCGCTGCTCGCGTTCAGAAGTCGTTTCTCCTGGATGCCGCCGGCAATGATATCGTTGGTTACCGCCACTTCGACATTCGGCGTATCGCCGGTGAAGGTATAGCTGTAGGAGTTGCCGGCCTGTCCGTTGATGGAGATATTGTAACCGGTCGAATCTCCGGACTTTACCGGATTGCCGTCCTTGTCCGTCTCCGCGAAGTAGAGGGTGATCTGACCGTTCTGCACCGTCGAGCTGGACAGGTTGATGGTCATCGGATCTCTGGAAGCCTGTGCCGCGTTGCGAAGTGCAAGTGCCTTGACCGGCGTCAGCAGGTTGTCCTTGGAGAGGGTCGCGCTCTTGAAGATACCGATGTAATACGCACCGTTGACCGCCTGGGCCGCGCCCTTGTACGTCACCTTCTTGGTCAGCGTCAGGGAAACCGTCCCGGCCTTGTTCTTGTTCGATTCGCTCTGGTTGCTCGAGGTCTCGCTCTGGGTCTGGTCTTTCTCCTGGTTCGTGATCGTGATCACCGGGATCGTCTTCTGATTCCGTTTCAGCGTCACAGATGTATCGCTGTAGCTCACGGTCCAGGTGCTGACCGCCTTGATCGCGCCGTCGCTCGTTCTCTGAACGGCTCCGTCGCTGTCCAGTTCCACCTCAACCGCGGAAATCTCCGAGGTCTTCGCGCTCGCCATGGAAACGGGCAGGGTGATCTCTGCGCGGGAATTCCCGTCCATCTTGATCACATGCGGGGAAGAAGTGCTTCCGATCCAGGAGTATTCATTTCCGGACCAGCGGCGAAGCAGGAAGTAGAATTCCTTGTCGCTGTTTTCTTCCTGACCGCTCTTGTTCTTGTAGATCTTCTGCACCGTCACATAGGCATAGTAGCTGATGCCTTCCGGCTCATCGAAGTAGTTGTTCATCATGCTGACATCGATGGTGGCCGAAGTCGTTCCGGATACCTTTACCTTCGCCGAGTCATAGGTCACGTAGAAGGGATCCGTCGCGTTCTTTTTCTTCTTCTTTGTACCGACCAGGTTGCCGTAGCGGTCGACCTCGCCGACATAATAGGTTCCTGCCTCCAGGTTGCTGAAGGTCGTCGAAGCCGTGGGCAGACCTGCCTTGAAGGAGATCTCCCTTACCTCGCTGACACGGTTCGTCTTCTTCTTGTCGGAGAAGAGCGCAACGTAGAAAGATATTTTGTCCTTTGTTGAGGCATTCAGCGACTCATAATACTTCGTCAGGTCAGAGAAGTAGATCGTATTTCCGTCATACAGCAGGCTCTTGGTGACCCGCACCGAATCCGAGGTCGACGTACTGCTGCTTCTCTTCTCGTTCAGCATATAAATCGTCGACGGCGTCGCTGTCAGCTTCTTCGTCTCCTCGTCCACCTCCAGCGTCACGGTATAATCCGCGCTGCCGTAGATGTCATAGTTCGCGGCCTTGCCGGTATTGGTCCCGGTGGGCGGCGTCAGCTCGGAGATCGTCAGCGTCACCTTGCCTTCATCGGCCAGTACCTTCGCCAGTTTCGAAAGTTTCGTCAGATCCAGTACATACGATGCTTCCTTGACCGTCGTGACCGTCTTTCCGCTGCTGTCCGTGCTCTTCGAGGTCTTCGTCGTATGGATCCTTCCGTCCGAACCGGAGAGCATCGATCCATCCGGCATCCGAATTACATACGTCGCACCGGAGAGCGGTTTCTTCGAATCGTCGTCCTTGTCCACCGCGCTCACCTTGATCGTGGCCTTCAGCGGTCTCTGGTAGAATGTATAGGAAAGACTTCCGTAATGGAACTTGCTTGCGGTTTCTTTCTTGACGCCCAGTTTGCCGTGACTGTCCTTCGCGATATAGAAGATCTTGTCCGACGAAATACCGACATAACCCTGCGACTCCGTCGTCTGCACCAGCGTCAGCTTCATTGGCTTGTTCGTCGCCAGCTTCTGGAATGCACTGTAGCCGGACATGTCGATCGCAACCTCTGCCGGTCCGTCCTCATCCACCGGGATCGTCAGGTTTTTCTTACTGTTTTTCGGATCCTTCAGGACGTTGCCCTCACTGTCATGGATCTCAAACTCTGCAGGTACAGAGGTTTCCTTATCGGTCGACAGCAGCGAAGAAACATTAAGCACAAACGCTGCTGGAATATAGGTGAACGTGCCGGCGTTATACAGCGCTTCATCCGCCTTCTCTTTGACGCCCTCACTGTTCAGCTTCTGGAAAGTTACATCTCCGTTCACATCCCTGCGGATGGTCACTTCAATTTCCGTCTTGTCCGGATAATATCCGTCGGGTATCGTTATCGGAGTCACCTTGAGAGTTACTTCCTCAACGGTACCGAGTTCCTTGGAGAATATCTTATCAGTATCTGTCTTCTCAAGATCGAACTCCGCAATCGCTTTGCTGTCGGATGTGGCAGTCTTGAGCGGCGAACCGTTTGCATCGAACAGCTGGAAGGTTACGGTCATCGCGTTCGAGTCTTCATTCACCGCCTGAACGCCGAACTTCGCTGTCGAAATCGCATTGGAGAAATCCTTCTCCGGATCCGCATTCTCTTCCTGCGCCGGCTCTTCTTCCTCTTCCTCCAGGATCTTGTCATCCTCGTTCAGAGCCGCCGTAAGCGATGCCTCGGTCTCCTCCTCGGCGTCCGTAAACTCGGTCTCCTCAACCGGAGCTTCCGTCTCTGCTTCGGGTACTTCTTCAAACGACGGCTGTGCATTGGCGGCGATCATCGCCTCCTGCTCCGCATCCATCTCGAAGTCCGCTTTTCCGGTACTGCCGTTCTCCGTACCCATGCCGTCGGGCAGGGTATCGTACGCCGCGAACGCTGTCTTCGCAAACACGGCATCCGGCGCCGCCAGAACCTTGTCCGCGTAGGCCGCACCGACCAGCGCGTTTTTGACGACCAGCGTACCTTCCGGCGCAAGCCATGTACCGCCGGTGGCGTAGTCCATCACCGCTTCTCCGGTATAAGGAACGAATTCCTTGTCCTTCAGGGCTACGAGGTTATAGAGGATCCGGCCGTAGGTCGCCCAGGTATCCTCACTGGTCAGCTGCGGATCGGTATTCTGCACGGCAAACACCGGCAGGCTCAGATCCTGGTCCTCATGGTCCGCTACGATATTGACAATAATATGCGTATCCGTCACATCCAGGTCAAATCCGTTCTCATACAGAACGACAGCCAGCGGTTCGTAAGAAACATAGCCGTCCGCATCCGCATAGACATTGACCACCGTGAGGTCATCGCTGCTTTTGCGGTCGATCAGGTCCAGAGAGAGATCCGAAAGCAGCTCCAGACGTCTGGCAATCTTGTCCGCCGACAGGTCTCCCGTCAGCGCATATTCTCCGGGGGAATAGTCATCTCCGGGGGCGAGTGTCAGGTCTCCCGCCTCCGCATCCATCCCGGCGCCGGTGTCCTCCGCCGCGGAAGGATCCGCACTGTCTGCGGCGACGCTGCCTTCCCAGTCCGCCGCGCCGTTATAGCCGGCCCCGGTATCCAGGCCCACATAGCCTTCCTGGCCGTCCCCGGCTGTGTAATCTTCCTCACCGGCTGCATCCCCTGTGTTCAGCAGATGTCCCGCGCCGGAAATATCCAGCATGTTCGCCGCAGCAACGTCCGGAACCGCAAAGAGCATGGAGTCCTCCAGGGAAACCGTGCCGTCGGTATTGAACTCGTTGGCTGCGATCGTATATTTCAGGACATCGCCCAGATCCCGGTCGATATCATCCAGGGTAATCTCTTCGCCTTTCGGAGCATGATTCTGAACTCCGGCAAAGACGATCACGCCGCCGCTCTTCATCTGCGCCGCCGCAGACCCCAGAAGCGGTTCTTCCCCTTCGGTCTCTTCCAGAATCAGGTCCCCTGCGTACGTCACGCCGTCATCCACGGTATACGCGGCGGCGGAAGCTTCCATATAAGGAAGGAGTCCGAGGGAAACCGGCATCTCATAGGTAAAGGAAACCTCAATGTCTCCCGCGCCGGCATCGCTGCCGTCCTCTCCGACCAGGCTGACCCTGTACGCGAGCACATCCGAAACTTCCCGGTGTCCATTGTTCAGTTCACTGCCGAGCAGTTCTTTATAAGAGGCATCGTCAAGACGCTCGACCTGCAGCTTTGTATCCTCCGGAAGGCTCTCGCTGCCCAGCAGGAGGGCACGGACCGTGGCTCCGTCCGCAGAGGTCACAAAAGAGACCGCCATACCGGCGATCCGGTCGGTTTCCTCTTCGTCTTCCTCATCTTCCCCGTCGTCGAAGCCGTCGAGCTCATCCTCGTCATCGTCGAAGTCATCTTCCTCTTCATCGAAGATCACATCGTCCGTCTGCTCCGCCGTTTCGGCTTTCTCCTCGTTCTGGGTGTTTTGAGCCTCTGACGCGGGCGCAGCTTCCGTCTGGGGGGCAGACGGTTCGACCGTCGTCTGTTCCTGCGAACTTCCGTCGTCGCTTTGGGCCTGGGTCTCCGGAGCCGCCTCGGTCGGCGCGGTCGTATCCGGCTCGGTAATCACCGGGGCTGCCGGGGTATCCGGCTCAACCTGAACCGGCTCTTCCACGGGGGCCGGCGCCTCTGTCTCCGGTACCGTTGTCTGGGCCGTCGTATCCGGCTCCGCCTCCTGTACCGGCTCCTGGGTGGTATCGTCCGGAGTTTCCTGAGCGGCGGTATCTTCCTTGCCGCTCTCCTTTTCCTCTCCGTCCGTTGTCTCATCACTTGAAGTCAGAACCGCTGTGTCCGAAAGAACCTCGTTTTCGTCCGAAGCCTGCTTCTCCCCTGCAGCTTCCGCGTCTTCCGAATACTCCACCTGATCCTGCGCTTCTGCATACACGCTGAATCCGCTCTGCGTCAGCAGAAGGGCGGAAGTCATCACTGCCGCCAGGACTCTGTTGTATCGAAGTCTCATCCCCTTACCTCCATTTATACTTTATTTCGGCTTTTCCCCACTTACAGGCAGAAAAACTCACTGTTTAATATAGTAGATTTCCTGCACAAAGTAAATACAAAGAGCCTCTCTTTGCATAAAGTTAATATTTTTGTAAGCAAATCTTCTTCTTTTTGTAAACCCTGAAAAATTTCCTTCACAAGACAAGTCAGCCCTTCACGCCTCCGGAGGTCAGGCCGGAGGTCAGATGCTTCTCGATCGCCATGAACAGAATGACCACCGGGATCGTCGCCAGCAGGGACGCCGCGAACAGATACTGCCATTCGATCATGTTGAACGACGAGAACTGCGTAATTCCCACCGTAATCGGCCGGTTTGCGGCGGTGGAAATCAGGACGGTGGAGATTGTATATTCATTCCACGCGTTGATGAATACAAAAATCAGGGTTGTCACAATGCCGGGCGCGGCCATCGGCAGAAGCACCCGGATCAGCGACCCCATCGTCGAGCATCCGTCGATCTTGGCCGCCTGCTCCATGTCCGGCGAGATTGCCACAAAGGTTCCGCGCAGCAGCCACACGGCAAAAGCCTGGTTAAAGGCGGCGTTCACAAAGACCAGCCCGAGAATCGTGTCATTCAGATGGATCGTATTCATCAGCTGGGAGATCCCGATCAGAAG
>CACXHD010000164.1 GCA_902767335.1 uncultured Lachnospiraceae bacterium | reverse complement strand
TATCAGGTACCGATCGAGGTCCGTCCGGACAGAAGACAGGCTCTGGCGCTTCGCTGGATCACCATGTTCTCCCGCAAGAGAGGCGAGAAGACGATGGAAGAGAGACTGGCGAATGAGCTGCTCGATGCATCAAACAATACTGGCGCTTCCGTGAAGAGAAAGGAAGACATGCACAAGATGGCCGAGGCCAACAAGGCATTTGCTCACTATCGTTTCTAATCCGCCCGGGAGTGGGGGTTTTGACAGATTTCTTTGGAGAGAGGGCGGTGTCGATGTGCCGCTGCCAGATAATCGGGTGAAGCAGAAAAAGGAAGCAAAGAGTTGTCAACACCCTGAGTGGGTGAAGGATAGGTGAACGAAACGGCTGAAAACCTGAAAGGGACCGGACGGGGTCCGGGTGCCGGTTCGATTTTTTGGAGGAAATGAATGTCAGGAAGAGAATATCCCCTCGAGAGAACCAGAAACATTGGTATTATGGCTCATATTGATGCCGGAAAGACGACGCTGACCGAGCGTATTCTGTATTATACCGGTGTGAATTACAAGATCGGTGATACTCATGAGGGAACTGCTACCATGGACTGGATGGAACAGGAACAGGAGAGAGGTATCACCATCACCTCCGCTGCCACCACCTGTCACTGGACTCTGCAGGAAAACTGTAAACCAAAGCCGGGCGCTCTGGAGCACCGGATCAATATCATCGACACACCGGGTCATGTGGACTTTACGGTCGAAGTAGAGCGTTCCCTGCGTGTCCTTGACGGTGCCGTCGGCGTTTTCTGTGCGAAGGGCGGTGTTGAGCCCCAGTCGGAAAATGTCTGGCGTCAGGCAGATACATACAATGTTCCGCGTATGGCGTTCATCAACAAGATGGACATCATGGGCGCGGATTTCTACGGGGCTGTGGACCAGATCCGCAACCGCCTCGGGAAAAATGCGATCATCCTTCAGCTCCCCATCGGAAAAGAAGAAACGTTCCGCGGGATTATCGACCTGTTTGAGATGAAAGCATACATCTACAACGATGATAAGGGTGAAGACATTTCGATCACGGATATCCCGGAGGACATGAAGGACGATGCGGAGCTTTACCGCAGCGAACTGATTGAGAAAATTGTCGAGCTGGACGATGATCTCATGATGATGTATCTCGAGGGAGAGGAACCGGATGTGGATTCGCTGAAGGCGGCTCTGCGCAAAGGCACCTGCAGCTGCACGGCCATCCCGGTCTGCTGCGGAAGCGCGTACCGCAACAAGGGCGTTCAGAAGCTCCTCGACGCAATCCTTGAGTACATGCCGGCTCCCACGGATATTCCCGCCATCAAAGGCGTTGATTTGGAAGGCAATGAAGTGGAGCGCCACTCCTCGGATGAGGAACCGTTCTCCGCGCTTGCGTTCAAGATCATGGCGGATCCCTTTGTCGGAAAACTGGCTTTCTTCCGCGTTTATTCCGGAACGATGAAGTCCGGAAGCTATATTTTGAACGCGACGAAAGGAAAGAAAGAGCGTGTCGGTCGTATCCTTCAGATGCATGCCAACAAGCGTGCAGAGCTGGAAATGGTGTATTCCGGCGATATCGCCGCTGCCGTAGGCTTTAAATTTACAACGACGGGCGATACGATCTGCGACGAGAACCATCCGGTGATTCTGGAGTCGATGGAGTTCCCGGAGCCGGTTATCGAACTGGCCATTGAGCCCAAGACCAAAGCCGGCCAGGGCAAGATGGGCGAAGCGCTCGCAAAACTTGCGGAAGAAGATCCGACCTTCCGCGCGCATACCAATGCCGAAACCGGTCAGACGATTATCGCCGGTATGGGTGAGCTTCATCTGGAAATCATCGTTGACCGTCTGCTCCGTGAATTCAAGGTGGAGGCCAATGTCGGCGCACCGCAGGTGGCATACAAGGAAGCGATCACCAAAGAAGTGACTGTGGACAGCAAATATGCCAAGCAGTCCGGCGGCCGCGGCCAGTATGGACACTGCAAGGTTATCTTTACGCCGATGGATCCCAACGGAGAGAAAACCTTCGAATTTGAATCGACGGTTGTCGGCGGTGCCATCCCCAAGGAATATATTCCCGCAGTCGGGGAGGGCATCGAGGATGCAACGAAAGCAGGTATTCTTGGCGGATTCCCGGTGCTGGGCGTTCATGCAAACGTCTTTGACGGATCCTACCATGAGGTCGACTCCAGCGAGATGGCATTCCATATCGCCGGCTCCCTTGCCTTCAAGGAGGCAATGCAGAAAGGCAACCCGGTGCTGCTTGAGCCGATCATGAAGGTGGAAGTGACCATGCCGGAGGAATATATGGGAGATGTCATCGGCGACATCAATTCCCGCAGAGGCCGGATTGAGGGCATGGAAGATATCGGCGGCGGCAAGATGGTCCGCGGATATGTCCCGCTGGCCGAGATGTTCGGCTACTCGACGGATCTGAGATCCAAGACACAGGGACGCGGCAACTACTCCATGTTCTTCGAACGCTACGAACAGGTGCCGAAGAACGTGCAGGAGAAGGTGCTCAGCGACATTTCAAAATAATCCCCTGCCAAAACAGGAGATAAAAATGACTTGCAAATTGCAGGTCCATGAAATATAATGGGCATTAGCCTATGTTCAGGAATGTAGCCCTTTGGGCACAGATATTTCAAGGAGGAAATCACAGAAATGGCAAAAGCGAAATTTGAGAGAACAAAACCGCATTGTAACATTGGTACCATCGGACATGTCGATCATGGTAAAACCACTCTTACAGCAGCTATCACAAAGACTCTTCATGACAGAAACGGCACGGGCGAGTTCGTTGCATTCGAAAACATCGACAAGGCTCCGGAAGAGAGAGAACGTGGTATCACGATTTCTACCGCTCATGTAGAGTATGAGACAGCGAAGAGACATTACGCTCATGTTGACTGCCCAGGTCATGCTGACTATGTTAAGAACATGATCACCGGTGCTGCACAGATGGACGGCGCTATTCTCGTTGTTGCCGCTACCGACGGTGTTATGGCTCAGACAAAGGAGCATATCCTTCTGTCCCGTCAGGTAGGTGTTCCCTATATCGTAGTATTCATGAACAAGTGCGACATGGTTGACGACGAAGAGCTGCTCGAGCTGGTTGACATGGAAATCCGTGACCTGCTGAACGAGTATGAGTTCCCGGGCGATGACACTCCGATCATCCAGGGCAGCGCTCTTCTGGCACTTCAGGATGAGACTTCCTCCGGTCCGTGGTGCGATAAGATCATGGAACTGATGGATGCTGTTGACGAGTGGATCCCGGATCCGCAGCGTGCTACCGATCAGCCGTTCCTTATGCC
>CACXHD010000163.1 GCA_902767335.1 uncultured Lachnospiraceae bacterium | reverse complement strand
GACATATCCATGCCAAGGCTGGTGAATAGTTCAGTTGCCTGCTGTTTTACGGTGGAATCGATACGGATCTGTGTTGGGATAGTAGCCATGGACATCATCTCCTTTCGAGTTGATTATAATACAAATGGTTTACAATGTCAATCGAAGCGCAAATGTGGTGCACTTCTGAAAAGAGAACGACAGAAATCAGCCTTCAACCCCATTGCACGGAAAAATCATTTATGCTGTGTTCGCGAATAGTAAACGACCCTATCAGGAAGTAGTGGATTTTTTGCAGTCAGACACGCTAAATCAGAACTGAGCACACGAACGAGATAGAAAATCTCTGGAAGTTAACCGTCATGTCAGGAGATCATTAACAGTGAATATTTGTTCGAACCTGTTGACAGACTCTGTTTTTTGACATACAATCCGTATAATAGTATATATTATATCTTAATGCGAAACTAAATTCCGGTTGCCGAAAAAAATCCGCTCATACTGATTTGAGTAATATATGTTTGATTGTGATGAATGACGTTTCATGATAAAATAAAACTGACAGTGGGAAAGGGCAATCATTGTGAACGAAAGATCTTACAGAAAAGACGCTGTAAAGAACAATTGAAAGGATGTGAAATGATGCTTACTGCAGTCAGTGGTTATTATAATGGAGAGCATATAGTAACTGAAGAAAAAGTTGATTTAATCACGGGACAGAAAGTAATTATTACAATCCTTGAGTACACTCCAGAGAAAAAAAAGAAGGTCGACCTGAGTAGTTATATGGGCAGAGGGGCAAAACTCTTTGATTCAGACGCAAATGATTATGTGAGAGGACTGCGAAGTGATGACAGGGTATAATAAGGTCTTTCTGGATACGACGCCGTTAATTTATTTTCTGGATTCCGATATCAATTTTGGAGAAAAGACAAAGCTAATTCTGGAAGAAGTGATATCGGAAGGAAAAGAGATATTCACTTCAGCAATTACCTGCATGGAATATATGGTTTATCCTTACCGGACCGGAAATCAGGATAAAATCGATGCATTTTTTGAATTTACTGGAGATTGTGGTATTCCTATAAAAGCTGTTGATGTTGAAATAGCCAGGGTGGCGGCAGCGATTCGAGCTGAATATAAAGATTTTAAAGCTATGGATTCTATACAATTGGCTGTTGCTCTGCAAAGCGGATGCGATTTGTTCCTCACGAATGACAATCAGTTACGTCAATTCAAGCAATTGCGTTGCGTGACGGTTGAGGAATGGGAGTTAAAGGAATAAAAAAACTGCGCACAAGAACCCTGTGCTGCCGAAGTCGATGACGGCATTAACGAGACCATTGGTGCCTGTCGGTATGAACAGAGAGTTTTGATAAATGACGATACGAGATCGCATATTTGATAAAATAGCTGAATTGAATATGACTCAGAAGGAATTTGCCAAAAGAACCGTCATTCCGGAGACAACGGTCAGTGACTGGAAGAAGAAAAAGACGAACCCCAAGTAATGGGGTCAGTCGTGCCTCGGCGTGTGGTTATCAATATCTTGATTGTTATGGATTGTTAGTTATTGTAAAATGTCCTTTCCCATGCTAGAATTTCCGGGAAAGGAAAAAGAGCAGGAGGAGAAAGCTTATGCGTAAGAAACTGAAACCAGAACTAGATCTGGAATCCATGCCGTCCGCGCGACGCAGTCCGATTTCGATGCGTTTTGGGCAGAAAAAACCCGCTCAGGGCTTATCACCTTGGGCGGGAAATTCGTTTCATAAGGTATATTTGATTTTCCTGCGGTGAGCGATTTCGTAGACCTCTTCGTCTTCGCGGACACCTACGACAACCACAAGCATTTTGGTCTCTGTGCGGATGAGCTTATAAACGATCCGGATGCCTTCTCCGCGGAGCTTAATTTTGAGGAAGTTGGTGAGGTTTCGTCCACGCTTGTTTCCGAGAGGTTTGCCGTAACCGCCCTCGTCCTGTGGCAGAGGGTTTTCCTTCACCTTTTTCAAAGCCTTATTCACAACGATCTGTTGGGAACGGTTGAGGTTCTTAATGTCCTTCCTTGCTTCCGGAACGTAGTCAAGTACCCAGCTCATTCGAACTCAACCTCGCCGACACTGTCCAATTCTTCCTGAGTGATGCCAAGCTCACTATCCATTTCTTCCTCAGAGATGAGTTTGGAAGGGTCATAGTGTTCCATTCTCTCCACGGCAAGAGAAAGAAGCTCATAGTCATTAAGCAAATCCATAAGCTGCACATACTGGTCCGGTGGGAGAAGGACAACCTCCGCTTCGTTGTTTTTCATCACGACTTTAGGACCGGTTGTTTTTACATCGGCGAAGATTTTTCCCGCAAGGCCACGGTTGAATTGGGAAATTGGTACAGTGTTTCGGATAGCACTTACAACGGATTGCAGCATAGTTTCGCCTCCTTTTTTCTAAGAAGAGGATAGCACGAAACAGGGCTCATGTCAATATTTAAAGCAGTAGATCTACTGATAAATTTATTATCGGAAGTAAACATCATGGACAGCATACAATTAAAGCTTTGTGATATTCAAGGCCGCCTGTTTGAGCGTTCTACCGCCTACGCCAGTGAAGACTTTATTCGTGATTTCATGAATTTGGAAGTGGCTGAACATTTGGATTCTCCCTACAATAAGCTGCAGTGGATGGGAGAAGAATATCTGCTTGATGAACTGGCGGATGAAAAGACGCTGAGTACAGATGGAGAAAAATACGCTCCGGAAGTATTGTACTGGATTGGATACTTGTATCGCTACTGGGCTTGCACACGCGGTGAAAAGAGCAGGAGAATCTACAGGCAGGCACCTGCAAAGACCATGAACCGGAATTATATGGCTTTTCACACGTTTGATCCGGATGTAGCGATCGATGATCTGATTGAAATCCATCGGCAAAGACAGAAAGCCTAAATACCTTCCAGGACAGATAGAAAAGATGATAAATGACAAAGAATTATGTAGGGCGCATAAATCGGTCAACCGGAAGGCTGTGAAACGCAAAATGAAATATTCGACGAGAAGATAGAAATTGAGACTAGCATTCCATGATTTAATCGTTAAGCAGTCATAGCACGCTGACAACGGAAGTGGTTACATCGCTGAACGCCAGGGTTGACCTTGACGGCGAGGAACCGTCCGATGTCGCCAGAGATTTTTACGAAACGACAATCAAGAAGTGACCGGGGCGAAAATGACCGGGTCGAAAGCGACCGGTCGAAGATGACAGAATGGAAGAAAGTTATGACTGTTCTGGAGTTTAAACATGTATATAAATCATTTCCGGGGATGAACGGGTATGCGCTCGAGGATGTATCTCTCACGGTAGATGAGGGAGAGTTTGTGACCATCCTGGGCTCCTCGGGCTGCGGAAAGACGACGCTGATCAAGACTGTCAACCGGCTGATCGAGCCGGATTCGGGCGAGATCCTTTTGTTCGGCGAGCCGGTGAAAGCGCAGGATCCTGTCCTGCTGAGAAGAAAGATCGGTTATGTGATCCAGCAGATCGGCCTCTTTCCGCACATGACCGTCGCCGGAAACATCGCGACGATCCCGACGGTTATTCGGAGAACCTGCGTTACATCAGTATTATCTACATTCTCTCCAGAGCATCGGCGCTGCTCTCGACGACGCTGTGCGGGGCCGCAAAGATCGCCTGGGGACTGAACGAAAACGGATTTGAACATGTGGATGTGCCCGGACTGCAGGCGTAGTGCCCTGGCTGCAGGCGCAGACAGACTGACGCAGATGGATTTGACGATCATGTTCCGCAGGGATGCGAAACAGTTATAATAACGCTCCGCGGGGATGCGAAACCGTGACAGATCAGAACAGGAGAAATGGAATTTTGAAAGTATTTATCGAAGAGTTGAATAAAAACTGCAGAAAGGAATCGGAGGACGAGGTGGAAACGGAGGAGCAGAAGGAGCCGGAGAAACCGGAAGAGACAGAGAAACCGGAAGAGACAGAGAAACCGGAAGAGACAGAGAAACCGAAGGAGCAGAAGGATCCGAAAGACTGGAAGGATCCGAAAGACTGGAAAGAGCCGAAAGACTGGAAAGAGCCGAAAGACTGGAAAGATCCCTGGAACTGGAACTGGAAAGATCTGTGGGGATGGAAAGCACCGACGGACCAGACGGTTTCGGGAGAGAATGCAAATTCCGAAGCAAAGCCGGCGAATCCGGCCAGGGCAGCTGCCGGAACGAACACCGGCGCTTCGTCAAAGAGTGCGGTCACGGTTGAAGCTGTGTATCTTGGTGTGAAGGATTACGGCACCGAAGGAATCGACAAGGACCACAAGGACAGCTTCCTGTATCGTTTTGAAGTCGAAGGGACAGAGAAGATCTATAAGATCGACAACGGCGCAAAGGATGCGGAAGGAAATTATGCGTATCCGATCCAGAATCTGCTGAAAGAGGGATACCGCTATCGCCTGACCTTTGACAATGACACGGTCATTGCGGTTGAAGAACTGGACGCTCCCCTTGCGTTCAGCCCGGTGGTTCAGGGAACTCCCGGAGAAGGCACTCTGAAAAACTTCCTGATGACCGCTCTGGAGCCGGTCGGTACGACGCTGTATATCTACGGCGGCGGCTGGGACTGGCAGGATCTGGGATCTGCCGTTCAGGCAAAGACGCTGGGCGTGTCCTCCGACTGGGTACAGTTCTTTGAGAGTCAGGATGAGAACTTTACCTATAAGGAGAAGGACGGGGACGAGGCGAAGAAGGATCCTGTCAACAGCTACTATCCCTACGGCGAGTATAACGAGTATTATTACGCGGGACTTGACTGCTCCGGATATGTGGGCTGGGCCGTTTACAATGCGATTGAGACCGAAAACGGGCTCGAAGGTTATGCCAGCGGCGCCACCGGTATGGCGAAGAAGCTGGCCGATCAGGGATGGGGAACCTGGACACATGACCTCAAGGCTCCGGACGGAAATGACGGATCGGAGATGAAGCCCGGCGATATTATCAGCATCGACGGCCATGTGTGGATTTCGCTTGGAACCTGTGAGGACGGCAGCGTATTGATCCTGCATTCGACGCCTTCCATGAGCAGAACCGGGCAGCCGGGCGGCGGCGTTCAGATCAGTGCGGTCGGAACGTCGGAAGACTGCGAGGCGTACCAGCTGGCGGACGCGTATATGTCGAAATACTATCCGGCCTGGTATGAACGGTATCCGGCATATCTGTGCGACCCGGCCAGATACTTTACGGCGGAGAACGAAAACGCCGGAAGATTTACATGGGATACGGAGAGTGACGGGGCGGTTCTTGGCGACCCGGATGGCCTGAAGGATATGGAGCCGGCAGAGGTTCTTGAGGCTGTATTCGGGGAGTAAAAGGGTAATAAAAGGGTGCTTAGAGCATCCGGCGGAGTATAGGGCGGCGCAGATGGAGGCTTTCTTAGAAAGCCTCCTGCGGCGCGGATCGGGTGCGATCGGAGGAGACAGAAGACGGTTCTGTCTCCTCTTGCATTTAATCGTGGGTTAGTGTAAACTAATAATCGTTATAAAAACAAAACGCGAGGCCTGCGAAGGAGCATGCATCGCGCACCATGTATATTGTTTTGCTCAGACAAGGAGGACCCAATGAAGAGAAAACTTGCATTTGCAGCACTGTTTCTTGGCTGTATCGCACTCGGTGCCGGCTGTGCATTTGCCGGACAGACACTGGAAGGCGATGCCAATGTCGATCAGAGAAACTATCCGTCGACCACCCCGTTTATTCACCCGCCGTTTTACAATGTCAGGGTGACCGTGGAAGTCGATGACGACGGTGTCGTAACTGCCGTGACCGACAATGGAACCGGTGCGGCCGGATCGGTCCAGGAGGGCAATGAAGAGTTCTGGGAGAACAAGAACAAGCCGTTCTTTGATGCCGCGGTAAACGGCGGCCTGTTTGATAAGTTTGTCGGGAAAACGGTGGATGAGATCAAAGAGATGGATATGTCCGCCGGTGCGGATGCCGTTTCCGGCGCCACGATGGTGAGCGCAGCTGCGCAGGAAGCGGTTGTGAACGCCCTGGAAGGGAAAGCGGGAAAAACGTTTCTGGATGTGGAAGGACCGGCGTTGACGGTCGAGAGTATGGAGGAGAATACGGTTACGCTCGCAAGCAGTCTGCCGGAGGACTTTGAGCTCGAGCTGCTGGATATCCGCTGGAGTGTCTACAACGACGAAATCGTTCCGGAGGACAGCTATACGGCAGAAATTGCCGACGGCAAGCTGAGCATTACGTTTGAAGACATCACTTCACTGAAACCGGGCTATTATTATGTAAACGTACTGGATGCCTCCGGCAAATATCGTTCGCCCGCTTTTGAAGGCGGCCCCGGCGCGTCCCAGGCTCCGTACTTTGTCATTGACAGCGGACTTGGCAGCGAGGACATTGCGTTTGACGGAACTGCCGTCACGCTTGCCTCCGGCAGTATCGCAGACTATCTGAAGAACATTGAACATGTGCAGATTCTGGCGGCTGGAGCTGAGGAGGCCGTGGAGCAGGCGCCGATCGGACATCACGGCACGGCGGGTGATTTCATCGCGCTGGATGAGAACGGCACACTCAACGCAGACGGCGTCGTAAAAGCACGGGACGGGAGCGAATCCGCCCTCTTTGAAGACGGCACAGAGTATACCGTAACCATCGATGCGTTCGGATATCCGGAGCTTGCGTTTGAATATTCCAAATAAAGGACGATAACACTATAGGACGATAACGAATTCAGGAAAATCTGTGGGAGTTGGATATTCTGCAGCAGAAGGATATACTGCAGCAGAAAGATATCCTGCAGCAGAAGGAAACAGCTGGAAAGCCGGTCTCTGGAAAGAGGCCGGTTTTTTTCAGATACGATTGTATTGCTGCGGAGAGATCTATCCGGAGAAAAACACACTACGATTACAAACGTTTGTTCGAATATACGATTGACAGGTTATATTTTCTAGTATATAATCCGTATTATAGGATTTATTATGATATTGTTTATGAATTGGTGCAGTGCTAGAATAAGATTGAGAGACAATCTGCTGGCTGCTGACAGAGGAGGTATAATGGATCAGCTGACAGAATTGGGGAAGACAATTGTCGCAACCGATCCGGATAAGATTCGTCTGGACCAGGCGGTGAAGAATATACTGGCATATAAGCCCCTTCTGGCAAGGATTTTTAGGGAAGTGGTTCAGGAATGCCGGGATATGGAAGCTGATGAGATAGAAAGCTGCATCGAGGGCGAAGTGCTTATCAGTAAGGTATATGTCGACAGCGGGCTGACAAATGCCGGCGAGCGTATAGACGGACTGAGTACGGAGGCATATCTGAATGAGGAAGGGCTGGACAGGTTCGACATCCGAACATATCTGCATCTTCGAGGAAAACAGAAACCGGAACATGTAAAACTGCTGATCAATGTAGAAGCGCAGAATGAAGACAAGCCAGGTTACGATATATCATTGAGAGCCCTGTTTTATTGCTGCAGAATGATATCCGCCCAGCAGGGAGTGGAGTTTAGTACAGATGCGGATGACCCCGTTAAATATGGGAATATCAAGAAGGTATATTCCATATGGATATGCACGGAGACCGCGCAGAAGAGAGCAAATTCAATAGAAAAATACGCTGTCAATCGCAGTATGCTGGCAGGAAGCAATACAGATCATCCGCGTTATGATATACTGAATGCGGTTATCATAAATATCAGCGGCAGGCATGATACCGACAATACCGATAATGAATTGATCCGGCTTCTGACGGATCTGTTTGACGAAAGATTAACCGGAAAAGATAAGATAGAGAAGCTTAAAGAATATGGGCTGAGGCTCACAAAAGAAGTAAGAAGCGAGGTGGCACATATGTGTACGTATGCTACTGCAATGGAAAACAAAGGAATAGAAAAGGGAATAGAACAAGGAATAGAACAAGGAATAGAAAAAGGCCTAAGGGCACTTGTGCAGAGTTTAAAGGAATATATACATGATTTCGAACCATTGTATAAGGCTGTGATCAAAAATGAGGATTACAGGAATGTATCTAGAGAACAGGTTATGAAATACTATCAGTGAGAAAGCAGAGAGTTTGTGAAATGACGATACGGGACCGCATATTTGACAGAATAGTCGAATTGAATATGACGCAGAAGGAGTTTGCCAGAAGGACCGGCATTCCGGAAACGACGGTCAGTGACTGGAAAAAGAAAAGAACGAATCCGACGGCGGAAAAGATTCTGGTCATATGCAAAGTGCTTGGCGTGACTCCGGAATGGCTTCTCAGCGGAGTAGAGACACATGGCACAAGGAGTAATGCTGCAACGATCATAGCAGTTGACGCAACTACGGAAGCAGGTGAACTGATCGCAATATACAATTCCTGTGATGCCAGAATGCAGGCAAGGATTTTGGGGTATGCGCAGGCGCTTGGGAAACAGGTGGCAGAACAGGAAAATACGAGCAAATGAAGCAGTCAAAAAGCCGGTCTCTGAAAAGAGGCCGGCTTTTCTGCAGTCAGAACGCAGGTCCAAAGTTGTTGTCTCCGGTCTCCCCCGTGTCGATGCAAATTGTCTGCCAAATCTTTACCCATACCCTGAAGTATTGTATAATTAAAACCAACGAAAAAGATGTTTGGAGAGGGAAGAACGTTACGATCATCAATGTGTAGAAAAGAATAGAAATGTACGGAAAGGGGGAAGCGACAAAAAGAATGGAAAGTCGGCAAGAGTAAAGATTACCGTCAAATAAGCGGCAGCTCAGGATACGGAAGCAGAAATGAAAGAATGTCTGTCAAAAAACGATCAAAATAAAAAGACGATCAGAATAAGAGAATTTCAAAGGAAATGGTTTTAAACGGAATGCCAGGATCCGGGAAAGGAGAGAGGATGACGATGCATGCATATGAGCGACAAATCAGGCGAGGACGCCGGTCCTTCCGCATGTTCTTTGCTGTGCTGCTTTTGACTGTCCTGATGATTTCCTCCCAGGCAGCCGCAGCGCCGAAGCTGAAGAAGACCAGCCTGACCTTGAAGAAGGGCAATTATTATGTTCTGCGGCTGAGCGGCAACAGCAAAGGGAAGACGGTCAAGTGGACGACTTCCGCGATCAAGACGGTTTCGATCGTCGCAAAGCGGCATAACCGTGCGGTTCTGAGAACGAAAAAGGCAGGGACGGCGGTCATTTCCGCGAAGATCGGTAAGCGCATCCTGCAGTGCCAGGTGAAGGTTACTGCGAACAAGGCATTTCCGGGAAGCCTTACGCTCCGGACCGGAGATTCGTTTACGTTCTCGCGGTCCAAGAAGGCGAAGTGGTCGCTGTCGAATGCGAAAAAGGGCGTGCTTTCCGCGAAGTCCGGGAAGACGGTGAAGTTTACGGCTAAAAAAACCGGCTCTGTAAAACTGTACGCGGTGCGGGGCAAGAAGACCTATACCTGCAGCATCAAAATCATTCGCAGAGACGGCGCAACGAAGGCGGATCTTGCGGAGGAGAAGGCAATCGAAGAGGCAAAGAACAGTTCCTCCGGGGAAAACGGCGGTACCGATCCGGCCGGCACATCCGACAGTGTCACGCTGACAAAACAACAGAAAAACATGATGGCGACGCTGGCTCATTCCGCTGTCACGAAACAGCTGGGGACGGAGACGCCCGGAAACTGCGAGGTCCATTCCATGGATCTGACGGCGGAGACAAAAGCGTTTCTGCTGTATGAGTATCTTTATAAATATGCCAGGAGTCAGGACACCGAAGCGGATCTGAGTGTGACGGATTCCACCAATGGGGAATACCGGTATGTCTCTCCGGATACGATGGAAGCGCTTCTGAATCATCTGTTCGGGGAGGAAAATCAGACAACTACGATGTACATGTTTGTCAGCACGTATGCGAATGATTTTGCGAACGATGCCTATTTCGTGCCATGTACGGGAGATTTCGGGGACGCCGGGTTGTCCTATTTTACAACGCCGGACACGATCACCGTCAATAATGGGATGATCTGCGCATCGGGAAAGATGATGTCCTGGAATAATAACATGAACAGCTATATTCATACAAACACGTATAAGGCGTACTGGTATCAGAAGAGCGCCCAGCGCACGGGTGCGACGGCGGGAACGGATCACTGGCTGAAGTTTGAGAAGGTTGTGATCGAGTAGAAACACGGATGAAATAAGCGAAATAAGCAGATCCGGTTTCAGACTGGCTGTGAATGGTGGCAGATCGCCAGCATTTTATGGGAGGATATCGATGGGCAGAAGACGGATGGCGCTGATACTTGCGGGACTTTTGCTGATTACGAACAGCGCCTGCGCAGCTGAGATTGGACCGGAATCCGGGTTCGCGGTGCATGCGGTTTCGGAGGAAGTTTCCGGTGCGGCGGATGTGTTTGCGGACGAAGCGGATGCGCTCACAAACAAGGCAGAAGGTGCGATCGCTCTGTTTGTGGACGAAACAGCAGCTGGAAATGAATTGATGAATGGGAGCTCTGTTTTGGTGGACGGATTCGCGGACGAAGCGGCTTCCGTGACGGATGGCTTTTCGGGAGCGGACGCGCTGGAAGGAGAACTTCCGGACGGGCTTTTGGCAGGAGAGGAAACCTCGGAAGAGATGTTTTCGGGAGAGGAGCTTGCCAGGGAGGAGCTTGCCGGAGAAGGACCCGCCGGGGAGGCGTTCATCGGAGATGTGCTCACGGGAGATGGTCTCACCGGGGATGTGCTTTCCGGAGAGGAATCTTTTAGTGAAATGCCTTCGGAAGAAGATGTCCTCTGGCAAGATGATCTGACAGAGGAAATTTCCTGGGAAGACGCTTCAGGAGTGGATACTCCGGGAGAGGACGCCCTGGAAGAGAGCGCCTTTGGGGAGGACTCTTTGGGAGAGAGCGCCTTTGGAGAGAATTCTTTGGGAGAGGATGCTCTGGGAGAGCGCACTTTGGAAGATGCTTCTTCGAATGCCCTGATCGACGGGTTTGTCGTAGAGGATGAATATTTGGATGAGGATGCCGATACGGCAGAGCCGCTCTGGGAGGAGGGGGATGTTCTGCCGGAGGGAGCGGAGGATACGGGTTTCGAAGTGAGTTCCGTTACGGGTTCCGAAGTGAGTTCCGATGCGGGTTCCGATGCGAGTTCTGATATGAGTTCCGATTCCCTTACCGATCCGCTTTCGGAATCCCTTTCGGAGGATCCCCTCGACGGCTCATTCTATGACGCGGAGGAAGTACTTTACGTTGAAGAAACGGCGGACGGTGCCGCTGTGGAAGCCTTTGCAGGGCAGGACGGCATTTATTCCGGGACAGGTGGCGCGGCTTCTTTCCTTCTGGAAGATCCGGACGGGACGAGCAATGAAGATCTGTTCGCGGATTATGTAGATGCCATACTGGGATCGAACAGCGGCCTTTCGGGAGGAAAGATGTTGAAAGCCGCCAACCGAAGCGGCGGTACTTTGACCGGTCAGGACGCCGTGATCTACCGGCGTCTGAAACAAATGGCGGCAGCAATCGCGGATGGGAGCGAAACCTCGACGGTTGTATCCATTGGATTGGACGAGCTGGGGATCGACACCGACCGGGAATGGACGGCAAAGGAGCTGGGCGTCGACGCGATTGTTAAGGATGAGAAAATTTCAGAAGCGGCGATGAATGCCCTGATCGAGAAGACAGTGAACTTCCGCCTGCGGAATATTACTTTGCGGCTGCTTGCGGAATGCCCGTATGAGATGTTCTGGTTCGACAAAACCATTCCTATTGATCAGACCAATCTGGAATTCGGCGCAGGGACGGACAAGAATGGGGAGCTGAGGCTATATTTCAAGAAGATACCGATTGTGTTTTCCGTGCCGGTTGCGGCGGAATTTGCGGATGGAACCTATAAGGTAAAGGCTTCCGTTGCGGTTTCTGTCAACGCGGCAAAGACGAACATTGAAGCGATCCTTTCGCGGTATGCCGATAAGAGTGATTATGAAAAACTCGCCGGGTACAAGAATGAGATCTGCAGTCTCGTTTCCTACAATGAGGCTGCCATGAATCCGGAGAATCATACTCCGTACGGAAGTCCGTGGCAGCTGATCTGGGTATTTGACGGGGATCCTAGCACAAACGTCGTGTGTGAAGGTTACTCGAAAGCTTTCCAGTATCTTTGCGAGCGGACGGAATTCCTGTACAATACCGTTTCCTGCTATCATGTGACCGGGAAAATGGACGGCGGAACCGGTGCGGGTGCCAGTCATATGTGGAACATTGTACATATGTATGACGGAAGAAATTATCTGGTCGATGTGACGAACTGTGACGAGGATACGATTGGACATCCGGATTACCTGTTCCTCGCGGGATACAGCTCCGGGGATGTGCTTGACAAGTACATCTTTAAGTGCGCGGGCGACGATACCATTTCGTTTTCGTATGATCTGGATACGCGCAGCATTAACAGCGAGGAGGAGCTGACGATTGCGTCCAGAGTCTTTGATCCGAATCATGTCGAGTGCGCCGTGCATACCTGGGATGTGGGGACAACGCTGAAGGAGAACAGCTGCACGGAGGCGGGATCTGCGCATTATGTCTGTGAGGTCTGTGGAGCGGAAAGGGATGAGGTCGTTCCGGCCGCCGGCCACACGACTGTTGTCGATGCGGCGGTTCCGGCGAGCTGTATGGAGCCGGGGAAGACAGAGGGATCGCACTGCTCGGTCTGCGGGAAAATTCACGTGGCGCAGGAGACGGTTCCGGCGGCCGGGCATACGACCGCGATCGATGCGGCGGTTCCGGCGACGTGCACGGAGCCGGGCAAGACGGAGGGATCGCACTGCCTGGTCTGCGGCGAAATCTTCACGGCACAGAAGACGGTTCCGGCGACCGGACACAGATGGAACGCCGGGAAGGTTACGAAGGAGCCGACGGCGCGCGCGGAAGGCGTGAAGACCTTTACCTGTACCGTGTGTAAAGCCGCCAGGACGGAGCCGGTTGCAAAGCTGAGCGCAGAGGAGGCACGGAAGAAGGCGGAGGGAGATCCGTCGGATCCGACGTCCGTCGCCGGCGTTGAGAAGGCCATGACGGCGGTCAGGGACAGCGGCGAGCCGAAAGGATCCAGCTTCTCGCTGATCCGGCTGCAGTCTGCGAAACAGTCGAAGAACAGCATTACGTTGAAGTGGAATAAGGTGGCCGGGGCTGACGGCTATCTTGTCTACGGAAACCGGTGCGGATCGAAATATAAACTGGCGCGGATTGCCAAACAGAGCAATACTTCCTTTGTTTATCAGAAGCTGAAGAAGGGGACCTACTACAAGTTCACCGTGTCCGCCTACAAGAGTACGGACGGCCGGGAACAGGTCATCGGCTCGAGCAGAATGATCCATGTGGCGACGACCGGCGGCAAGGTGACCAATGTGAAAAAGGTCACCGCGATGGTGAAGAAGAAAACCGTGAAGAAGGTGTCGCTGAAGACGAAGAAGACCACGACGATCAAAGGAAAGGAGACGGTTCAGAATAAGAAGCTGAAACTGAAACGCCACCGGGTACTCAAGTATGAGTCCTCCAATCCGAAGATCGCTACGGTCTCGGCGAAGGGAAAGGTGAAAGCGAAGAAGAAAGGGAAATGCTTTATCTACGTTTATTCCCAGAGCGGCGTTTTCGCGAGAGTGACCGTGACTGTTAAATAAAAGGCGGGGTGAGTCAGAAGATACGTCCCCTACTCACCCTGACTCACTCAGCACATCAGCGCTTCTCGAGGGGCTTGAAGGAGGCTTCCAGGATCAGATCCCTTGCGGGAGCATGGGGATCCCGGAGCCTTCGCAGGATCTGGCGGCCGGCGGCACGGCCGAGCTGGGTCACGGGCTGCTCGATATAGTCGATATTTTCCATTTCAAACTGGAGGGCGTTTCCCTCTTTGAAACCGGTCAGAGCGATCTCGGTTCCGGACGGAATGTCCGTGGACGGGCCGCTTTGGACCGGTTTTCCTGTTGCAGGATTTCCGCCGGGCATATGTCCCGCTTTTGCAAGCCGGAAGAAGGCATCCAGTGTCAGGGAGTTGTTGCCGGCCAGAAGGGCGGTGCATCCCTTTGTGATCAGCTCCATCGGATTGGTGGAGGTGGCCAGCCGGTGGACGACGCCGGTCTGGACGAGGCCCTCGGTGGGGAGATGGTGGCGCTGCATGACATCCTGATAAGCCTTTTCCCGTTCCCGGGAAGAGGACAGATGGGGCATGCCGGTAATGTAACCGATCTTCCGGTGCCCCTTCGCGATTATCCACTCAACGGCTTCGCAGACGGCGTCATAGGTGTTGATGGTCGCGGAGTCGTATGGGCAGCCTTCGAGGCGCCGGTCGATGAAAAGATAGGGAATCCGGCCGGAGATGACTTTTTCCAGATCGGCGTATTTGACCTGGGTGGTCGCCAGGATGATGGCGTCCACCATGCTGTTCTCCAGAATCGTCAGCTGCTTGCGTTCCTTTTCCGCGTCCTCGCCGGAGCTGACCAGCAGGAGCTGGTAGCCCTCCGCGCTGATTTCTTTTTCGATGCTGTCGATCAGCGAGGAGCAGTACAGATCCGCAATATCCGGGACGACGAACGCAATCAGGTTGCTGCGGCCGGTTTTAAAGGATCGGGCGACGGTGTTGGGATGATAATTCAGGGCCGCAATACTCTCCATGACGCGGCGCCGGGATTCGGCTGACACAGACCGGGACTGATTGATGACATAGCTGACCGTGGCGACCGAGACACCGGCGTGCCGGGCCACATCTTTCATACTGACTTTTTCCATAACTGAACTCCTGCCGCTGACATTTTGGCACATGGTGAATATGCTGGCACATCCGCATGCGGTGAAAACGCAGGCACCTCCGCACACGGTGAAAACACTGGCGCATCCGCATCCTCATGCGCTGAATATACTGGCGCCTCCGCACGCGATGAAAACGCTGAAGGAACCAATGCAAAACGTTTAGATAACCATGCCTTCCGACAAAGGTCCTTTTCATCATAGTATCTCATTCAAAACAAAAAAGCACTTGTGCTTTTTTCATAAATATTTGCTGAAATTATTGTAAATTATTCACCCATTGACAATAGAACAACGGTTATATATAATTTTGCCATCAGAGGTGCTAAACGATTAACACCGTATAAAACACGACTTTTTTGCGTATGAAAGGAGACTGTTATGGGTATTTCCAAGAAATTTGCTGTCATGACCGCTGCCGCAGCTCTGACCGCAGCGATGAGCACCGGTGCTTTCGCAGAAGGCCATCTGTTTGGCTACACCTGCATGGATATGACCAATCCTTTCCACATTGCGATGCGTGATGCCATGACCGCAGCCATCGAGGCGAACGGTGACGAACTGGTAGCCGTTGACGGCCAGAGCAATCAGCAGAAGCAGAACGATGTCATCGAAGACCTGATTGCACAGGGCGTGGAAATCCTGTTCCTGAACCCGGTGGATTCCGCTTCTGTACAGCCGGAACTGGAAGCCTGTCAGGCGGCCGGTATCCCCGTAATCAATGTTGACTCTGCGGTTCAGGACCTTGACCTGGTCGCAACCTATATCGCTTCCAACAACGTAGAAGCCGGCAGACAGTGCGGCGAAGAGATCGTGAGACTGTATCCGGACGGCTGCAATATCGTCCTGATCGACAACCCGTTGGCAGAGAGCGTTGTTCAGCGTGTACAGGGTCTGGAAGAAGCCATCGAAGGTACCGAGTGCAAGATCATCGACCGCAAGTCCTATTCTTCCATGGACAAGGTTCTGAGCGACTCCGAAGACCTTCTGACCGCAAACGATGATATCCAGGTATTCTGGGGACTGAATGATGACCTCGGCCTGATCCATCTGGGCGCTATCGAGTCTGCAGGCCGCAGCGATGAAATCCGCGTGCTCTGCGTAGACGGTTCTCCTTCCGGCAAGACTTCTGTTGCAGAAGGCGGTCTGTATGCAACGGCTGCACAGTCTCCGATGACCATCGGCGAAAAGGCTGTTGAGTGCGCTTATGATCTGCTGGACGGCAAGGAAATCGAGAAAGAATACTCCATCCCCACGACTCTGGTTACTCCGGAGAACGTAGAGGAAATGGATCCCGAGCATTGGGGCTGATCCTTCCGGAAATTGTCTTTCAGGATTTCAGGATAAGTTCCGTATCTGATATATAAATCGGTATATAAATCGGAGATTGACGGAGCAGACTGCCGCCGGGCTTTATGCCTTCCATCAAATGGAGGCAGGCCCGGCGGCTGTTTTCGTTTATGGCAGCAGGCCAACCGGGTCTGTGCGAAGCGGGACCCGGTTGGCACAGGGAAGGGAGATGAAAACTTGGCAGCAGAATACTTGCTGGAGATGAAGGATATCCATAAAAAGTTTCCCGGAGTATATGCGCTGCGGGGCGTATCGCTGCAGCTGCGCAGCGGGGAAGTGCATGCGCTGCTCGGCGAGAACGGAGCAGGCAAATCCACTCTGATCAAGGTCCTCGGCGGAATCTATGAGAAGGATCAGGGGGAAATCTGGATTGACGGCCGGGAGGTGAAGATCGATTCCGTACATGAAGCCAGGGAGGCGGGTGTTTCGATCATTCACCAGGAGCTGGTTCTCGTGCCGTATCTGTCTGTGGCGGAAAATATTTTCCTCGGCAGGGAGATCAAAAAGGGCCGGTTTATCGACCGCCCTGCGATGATCCGGGAAACACGGAAGGCCCTCGACGAATTCGGACTGGATCTGGATCCGGAGGCGATGGTTGCCGATCTGAATATTGCGCAGCAGCAGATGGTGGAGATCGTCAAGGCGGTTTCGACCAACGCGCGGATTATTGTCATGGATGAGCCGACCAGTTCCCTGTCGGACAAGGAAGTGGACGCTCTGTTCGTCAATATGCGAAAGCTGAAGGAACGGGGCATTGGCATTATTTATATTTCGCACCGGATGAGCGAGCTGGGGCAGATCGCGGACCGCGTGACGGTTCTGCGGGACGGCCAGTATATTGCGACTAAAGTGGTCGCCGAGACGACCAACGATGAACTGGTGGCGCTGATGGTCGGCCGGACGTTGGAGAATTATTATACCCGGACCTTTAATGACTGCGACGAGGTGGTTCTTGAGGTGTCGCATCTGACGACCGACAAGATCCATGATGTCTCCTTCACCCTTCGAAAGGGCGAGATCCTCGGATTTGCCGGGCTGGTCGGAGCCGGACGCAGCGAGACGATGCAGGCGATTTTCGGTCTGGACAAGGTGATTTCCGGCTCGGTGAAGCTTATGGGAAAGGAACTCGCCGGAAGCAAGCCGGACCAGATCCTGCTCTCCGGGATCAGCCTGGTGCCGGAGGACCGGAAGAATGAAGGTATTTTCCCGAGCATGAGCATCAGCTTCAATATGTCGCTGAAGGTTCTGGCGGACTTCATCCGGGGAATTCATGTCGATACAGCGAAGGAAACGGAGATCGTCAACGAATATTTCCAGGCGCTGTCGGTCAAGGCTCCGGATATCCAGACGAATATCGGATCACTCTCGGGCGGCAATCAGCAGAAGGTCATCATCGGCAGCTGGCTGGCATCCAAGCCGAAGGTACTGATCATGGATGAACCGACCCGCGGTATTGATGTGGGCTCCAAGAGTGAGATTTATGAAATCATGAACGATCTGGCAAAGAGCGGCGTGTCCATTATCATGGTCTCTTCGGAACTGCCGGAAATCCTGAACATGAGCGACCGGGTTATGGTCATGTGCGGCGGAGAAATCACCGGGGAACTGGACCGTACCGAAGCGACGCAGGAAAAGATCATGCAGTATGCCGTGAAGATCTGAGGGCGAAAAGGAGAAGAACATGAACAGCTTTATCGGAAGTGTGAAGAATTATTTCAAGAGGAATGCGGGTATCCTGATCGGACTGATCGCGATCTGTGTTGTCGTTTCCGTACGTTCGCCCAGATTCCTGACGCAGGAGAATCTGATGAATGTGCTTCGCCAGATTTCCTCCAATATGTATCTTGCCAGCGCGATGACCATGATCCTGATCGCAGGCGGCATCGACCTTTCGGTCGGCTCCGTGGTGGCGATCACGGGCGTGACAGCCGGTACGCTGCTGCAGATGGGCCTGCCGATTCCCGCGGTGATCCTGATCTGCCTGGTACTGGGCGGCATTTACGGCAGCATCAACGGTTTCATTCTGGTGAACACAACGCTGCCGCCGTTTATTGTCACCTATTCCATGATGCAGATTCTGCGCGGTGCGACTTATGTGTACACCGGCGGAACGACGGTCCGTATCGATGACCGGGCGTTCACGGCGCTGGGCACCGGCTATGCCTTCGGCTTTCTGCCGCTGCCGGTTATCTATCTGATGGTGGTTCTGCTGATTGTCTTCCTCGTACTGAACAAAACGCAGCTGGGCCGTCATATTTACGCCGTGGGCGGAAATGAGAAGGCGGCGAAATTCTCCGGCATCAACATCAAGCGGACCAGGATGTTTGTCTTTGTGTTCTCGGGGATCATGGGCGCGCTGGCCGGTCTGGTCCTCTGTGCCAGAAACTATTCCGGCAACCCGCTGGCGGGCGACGGCGCGGAGATGGACGCCATCGCGGCCTGCGTGCTGGGCGGCGCATCGATGGCCGGCGGCTACGGTTTCATCGGCGGCACGCTGATCGGTGCTCTGATTATCGGTATCATGAACAACGGACTGAATCTGATGCGAATCGATTCCTACTGGCAGATTATTCTGAAGGGCGTTGTGATCCTGATTGCCGTGTATGTGGATTATCTGAAGAATCTGAAGAAGAGCAAGGCGTGAGGAGGATTTGAAACATGGCATTTTTTCAGGTCAATTTGTTTTCACCGGTTTTAGGGTTTCCGGTGGATGTGGATATATTTGTTCCGACGCCGAATTCAGACGAAGTACTGAATAATAAAAACTCGGATTATTTTACGGAGGGCGTGAAGTTCCAGGTACTGTATCTGCTGCACGGTGCCTACGGGGATCACACGGACTGGTTCCGGCTGACGAGCATCGAGAAATATGCAACGCTTCATAAGCTGGCAGTGGTTATGCCGGCGGTGGCGAACAGCTTTTATCAGGACATGCATACCGGCGGCGCATATCTGCGGTTTCTGACGGAGGAACTGCCGGAATTCGTAGAAAAGATGTTTCCGGTCAGTACCCGGCGGGAGGATACGTTCGCGGCGGGCCTGTCGATGGGCGGCTACGGTGCACTGCAGCTGGCGCTCACAAAACCGGAGAAGTTCTGTGCCTGCGCTTCTCTTTCCGGCGCGATCGACATCGTTGAGTCCTGCCGGGAGTTTACGGAAGGACAGCTGGGCGGACCGTTCCGCTGGGATGCGATTTTTGAGGATCCCGGGAAAATTGAGGGTTCCGACGCAGACCTGTTTGAAAAGATCCGGCGGCTGAAAGCGGCTTCCCGTCCGGTTCCGCGGATTTATCAGACCGTGGGCACGGAGGACTTTATCTACGCGGCCAATCAGACGGCCCGCGAGAAGCTGGAGAAGCTTGATCTGGACTATACCTACACGGAACATCCGGGGATTCATGACTGGGATTTCTGGGATACGCACATTCAGGATGTGCTGAACTGGTTCGGGCTGCGCGATGATTCAATCCGGCCGGGGGAGGATTCGGACTGCCCGACGTGCGGAGATGAAATCCGGCCGGGAGAGGATCATGCATCTGAGGATGTCGGAAGGAAGGAGGCTTAAGATGGCTCATATAGACTGCAGTTTTTATTCGGAAAGCCTGCTTCGGAATGTGCATGTGATCGTATACCTCCCGACGGTGAGCGCGGATGATATGCTGGAAAAACGCCCGGTGGATTATTATCGTCCTGAAAAGCGTTTCCGGACGATGTATCTGCTGCATGGCATGTACGGAGACTGCCTGGACTGGCCGCTGCGCTCCGGGATTGAGCGTTATGCCCAGGAGGCAGGGCTTGCGGTGGTCATGCCGTCCGCGGAGAACTCGTTTTATGCGAATCTGAAGAGCGGAGAGCGCTTCGAGGAGTATGTGGGTGAGGAACTGCCTGCGTTTATGAACAAGATGTTCCCGCTGAGCAGCCGGAGAGAGGACACCTGCGTCGCCGGGCTTTCCATGGGCGGATACGGCGCCTACCGCATCGGCCTGACCTATCCGGAGCGTTTCGGCCGGATCGCTTCCCTTTCCGGGGCGCTGGATTCGAAGATGCTGTTTGAAGGCGATTCGGCGCACATGAAGAACCTTCCGCCCGCGTACCGGGCCTCCATCCCCATGGAGGGGAATGATCTGGCCCCGCTGGTGGAAGCTCTGGCAAAAACGCCGGAGAAACTGCCGCGCATGTATATGACGGTGGGTACGGAGGACTTTATTTATCCGCTGAATGAGTCTTTTTATGCAAAGCTTCAGGCACTGCAGATTCCCGTGACGTATGAGAAATATCCCGGGATCCATGACTGGAATTTCTGGGATGCGCATATTCAGGATGTGATCCGCTGGCTGGCAGAGTAGCCGGGGCAGCGGTGAGAAATGTAGAGGAATGTATCAGAAACGACAGAACCTTCGTGAAGCGTGGGGGCTGTCGTTTTTGATTTTTTCTGGGTTGCTTTTGGCTTGTTTCGGCATCCTTTTGGCTTGTTTCTGACTCAGTTCTGAATTCTTCCCGGCTTGTTTTTGAGTTCCTTCTGACTAAAGGGGGTCTACGTCTGTTGCCATGTCCGTTGCGGTTGGATATACCATATGTTAGAATGAGGGGAGCGCAAATGAGTTCGAGAAGAGCAACTGGGAGAGGATAAGGAGAGAAGAAAAACTTGAGCAAAGAACGGCATGCTGTATGGGAGAATTCAGATTTGAAAGATCTGAAGAATATGAAAGAAACGGAAGGACAACAGATACAGTCTGGGGAAATGCCGCCTGGAAAAAAGCAGGAAGGGATTATCTGGCAGCGCTTCCCGGTGATGTTTTTTACAGCGCTTTTCTGCTGTATTCTCTGGGGGAGCGCATCGCCCTCCATTAAGATTGCATACCGGCTTTTCCGGATCGGGGCGGATGATACGGCCTCGAGGATCATGCTTGCGGGTACGCGCTTTACTCTCTCCGGCTGCCTGACCGTTCTGATCGGATCGTTGATTTCACGGAAATTTCTGAAGCTGACGCGATCTTCCCTGCCGAAGGTTCTGGTTTTATCTCTGTTTCAGACGGTCGGACAGTATTATTTCCTTTTCATGGCATTTGCCAATACTTCCGGGGTACGGGGATCGATCATCAACGCCTCGGGGAATTTTTTCGCAATCCTGTGTGCTGTGTATATTTTCCGCCTCGAGAAAATGACGCTGCAGAAACTGGCCGGCTGTATCATTGGCTTTCTGGGCATTACGATGATCCTCGGCGGTATTACGGCCTTTTTCGCCGGGGGAGGCTTCCGCCTGGAGGGAGAAGGCGCAATGTTTTTGGGAGCGCTGTTCTATGCGGTGGCAGGCTGTCTTCTCAAGATTTATTCACGGTCGGAGGATCCGGTCCTGCTTTGCGGATATCAGTTTATTGTCGGAGGCCTGGTCCTGTTCTTCCTCGGGATGGCGATGGGCGGAAGGCTGGTGTTCTATACGCCGGCATGCTGGCTGAACCTGATCTACATGGGATTTATCTCGGTCGGTGCCTATACGCTCTGGGGGATTTTGCTGAAGTACAATCCGGTCAGCCGGGTATCCATCCTTGGATTTATGAATCCTGTCATGGGCGTTCTCCTGTCGGCTCTGTTTCTGAATGAGGGCAGAGAGGCGTTTTCCATGAAGGGAGTCGCGGCCATCGCGCTGGTCAGTGCAGGGATTATCATCGTAAATGCGGAGAAAAGGCGGTCGCCGGCGGGAGACTGAGAGGTAAGATGAGGTACGAAAGGCGGCTTTACTTGAGGCAGGAAATATGATACGATTCAAAAGATGATCGATGAATACGACTGACTGGAGAAGTCGGAAACCGCTAAGCAGGAGACTTTGATCAGTGAAAGGCCGGGCATGTCAGCGGACTTGCCTGCCGGCGGTTCTTACTGGGAAGGAAAAGCGATTGAATAAGAATAAACGACTCTGGAAAATTCTTGCTGCAGAAAGCCTTGCGGTGGCAATGGCGATACCGGGGTTTGCGGAAGATGAACATGATGAACATAAGTATGCTCATGTAAAAGATGTTTATGACGAGAATGACCATCTTCTGGAAGTGCGCTATACGGATGATCACGGACATCTGGTCCTGAATGAGAACGGATATGCAGTCGAAAGAAACACGTTCGATGACGACGGCCAGATGATCGAAAAGAGTTATCTGGATGAATACGAGCAGCCCGTGATGGTGCTGGAGAAGGGTTACGCGACGATTGCTTATGAATATGATGAGCGCGGGTATGTTGCGTGCGAACGCTATTACGGAGAAGACGGGAACCGGATCGCGCTGGCCGACGGCTACAGCGGCTATCGCGCGGTGTATCTGGACAGCAGCCATAAAGCGGAGGAAGCCTGGCTGGATGACGAGGACCAGCTCGTCGTCAATACGAAGAACGGATATGCCCATGTAGTGCGCGAGTTCGACGAGGCGGGAAATGTTGCGTATGCGGCGTTTTATGATGCGTCGGATGAACCGCTGGTTCTCGAGAAGGAAGGGTATGCGGCGATCCGGTACGAGTATGATGACCAGAACCGGAAGATCCATGAGTGTTATTTTGATGAGAATGATGAACCCATGGCCCTTGCCGGGAAAGGCTACGCGGGGGTTCGCTGGGAATATGACGCTGAGAACCGGAAGATCCGGGAGAGCTATTTTGATGAGAACGATGAGCCGGTTGCTTTAGAGAAGCAGGGCTATGCATCTGTTTCGTGGACGTATGATGCGGAAGGACGAAAGGCGAGCGAGAGTTACTTTGACGGACAGGGCGAGCCGGTTCTTCGGGAACTTGGATATGCGAGCATCACATATGAATATGACGAGAATGGGAATGTGAGCTGCGAGCGGTATTTCGGCGAGGACGGCGAACGGATCGCGCTGGCGGACGGCTATAGCGGGTACCGCGCAGTTTATCTGGACAGCAGCCACAAGCTGGAAGAATCCTGGCTGGATGATGAGGATCAGCTTGTCATCAATACGAAGAATGGATATGCGCACATCGTGCGGGAGTTTGATGAGGCGGGGAATGTAATCTCGGCTTCCTGTTTT
>CACXHD010000162.1 GCA_902767335.1 uncultured Lachnospiraceae bacterium | reverse complement strand
GATCCGCATCCAGCGTCCAGTACTCCTCCGGAATAAATGCATTGATCTCATCCTCCCGGTCGGCAATAATCCTGAGAGCGACCGACTGTACCCTGCCGGCGCTCAGTCCCCGTTTAATCTTGGTCCACAGAAGGGGACTGATCCGATATCCGACCATTCGGTCGAGCATACGTCTCGTCTGCTGTGCATCCACCATGTCCATGTCGATGGCACGCGGATGTTTCAAAGCTTCTTTGACGGCATTTTTCGTAATTTCATTGAATGTGATTCGCTTGACTTTCCCCGGATCCAGCTTCAAAGACTCCGCCAGATGCCACGAAATTGCCTCTCCCTCGCGGTCAGGGTCCGTTGCGAGATATACTTTATCCGCCTTTTTTGCAGCCTTTCGAAGCGCAGCCAGGGTTTCTCCCTTGCCGCGGATGGTGATATATTTCGGCTCGTAATCATTGGCAGGGTCAAAACCCAGCTGGCTTTTCGGAAGGTCTCTGACATGCCCTCCGCTGGCCATGACTTCATAATTGGAGCCCAGAAACTTTCGGATCGTCTTTACCTTGGTCGGCGATTCAACGATCACAAGATTTTTTGCCATTTTAATAAACACTCCTGAATTACCAGTATCCTTAACAGAAGTATAATATACAACGAATTATTTTTCGATGCAAGAATGTATTTTACGAAAAACTATTCTTTCGGAAGTTTCGTTTTTACATACATCTGTCGGGAAATTTCACGAACTTCGCCGGAAAGCTGAAGCTTCAGCAGCACATTATACAATTCCTGCGCGTTCAGACCGGTTTTTCTGCAAAGACTGCCGGGATCCGCCGGAGTAAAATCAAGCGTCTGAAGAACCTTCTTTTCCGGATCCGTCCATTCCTTCTTTCCTGGCCCGGGATCCGCCTTCCGGTTTCCGGCAGTTCCGGAGAGAATCTGCGGATTTCTTCTTGCATCCTTATGTTTCCGGTCGGAAGCCTCCTTCGTCATCTCCAGAAAGTCTTCGACAGACAGAAGAACCTGTGCGCCTGATTCGATCAGCCGGTTGCAGCCCCGGCTCAGGAGATCCGAGCAGCGGCCGGGGACAGCATACACGTCCCTTCCCTGGTCCAGTGCGAGATCCGCCGTGATCAACGACCCGCTTTTCTCCCTGGCCTCCACGACCGCCACACAGTCAGCCAGCCCGCTGATCAACCGGTTCCGGATCGGAAAATGCATCTTCAACGGCTGTGTTCCCGGCGGAAATTCGCTGATGACGCCTCCCTGTTCCGAAAGGCGCAGATACAGCGCAAAGTGTTCCCTGGGATAACAAAGATCCACCCCGCATCCGAGAACGCCGTAACTGTTCCCGCCCTGCGCAAGGGCAGCCGCCTGGGCAAATCCGTCAATCCCGAGCGCCATACCGCTGACGATTCCGTCTCCCCTTGCTGCGAGCGCGGCGGCCAGTTCTTCCGCAACGGCTCTCCCATAGGAGCTGCAGCTGCGGGCGCCGACAATTGCGACATGAAAACAGTCCTCCGGCGGAAGACTTCCTTTGAAGAAAAGGCCATAGGGATAATCCGGAAGTTCCCGAAGCCGTTCCGGATAGGAAGCGGATTCACAGTCTATAAAATAAATCCCTTTCTCCTTCAGCTTTGCAGGGGCCGCCTCCGGCGGCAGTTCCCTGGAATGCGGATCCGCCAGTCGTCCGGCCCAGGACATGCCCAGTTTTCTCCACGGTTCAAAAGCCGATGCCGGAGCATTCCGGATTTCCTCCGGAGATCCGAAATAGCGCAGGAGCGCATTTTTCCCTTCCCGGTACAGTCCGGGGATACTGCAAAGCCACATCCAGTCTTCTTCCCGGCTTCTTCGTTCCATCTCTCTCACAGTCCGGCCGCCTCCCCCCAGTAATGCTTGTCCAGGGCCCGGTAGCTGACGGCCTCAGAGATATGAAGCTGCTGAACCGTCTCACTCCCTGCCAGGTCCGCGATGGTACGCGCGACTTTCAGGATCCCCGCGTAGGACCGCCCGGTCAGATGCAGTTTTTCAAACACGCTGCGCAGCAGCGCTTCTTCCCCCTCGCCGAGTCTGGCGTAACGGATTGCGGATTCGGTGTCGAGATCACTGTTATACCGGTACTTTGTCCCCCTGTACCGGTCCTCCTGGATGCTTCGTGCCTTTTCGACACGCTCCCGAATCCGTTCGGAAGACTCGCCTTTTGCTTCGCCGGCGATATCATCATAGGACATTTCTCTCGCTTCCACGCAAAGATCAATCCGGTCAAGCAGCGGCTGACTGATGTGATCGAGATAACGCCTGACATCCCTTCTGGAGCAGGTACACCGGTTCCGGTCCGGGAAGTATCCGCATTTGCATGGATTCATGGCTGCGCAGAGCATAAAATCCGCCGGAAAAGTATACATACCAGCCAGTCGGGAAATCTGTATCCTCCCATCTTCAAGGGGCTGCCGGAGCGTCTCAAGCGTCTCGCTGCGAAACTCCGGCATTTCGTCCAGAAACAGAACGCCTCTGTGTGCAAGAGAAACTTCGCCCGGTCTGGGCACAAGTCCTCCGCCGGACATGGCAGAAACGGACACCGTATGATGCGGGGAACGGAAAGGCCGGATCATCAGAAGTCCCTCTTCCTCCGGCAGTTCTCCGGCGATGCTGTGTATGCGGGAGACCTCCAGGGATTCTTCCAGAGACGGTCTGGGCAGGATGGATGGCAGCCGTTTCGCCACCATGGTCTTGCCGGATCCGGGCGGCCCGATCATCAGCAGATTGTGCAGGCCGCTGACGGCGATCTCCGCAGCCCTGCGCATTGCCGGCTGTCCCTTGACATCCTGAAAATCCGGAAGGTCTCTCTCCTCCTGAATCCGTCGGATCCTGTCCGGATCCGTTTCCATCTGAGCCAGCGGGAATTCTCCCCGCAGATATCCGATCACCTCCCCGAGGTTTTCAGCCCCAAGGGCTCGCACTCCGGAAACAACCGAAGCCTCCGGCAGGTTCGGCATCGGAACGATACAGGTTTCGCAGCCGAAGCTTTCTGCGTTCTGCAGCATTTCCAGTACACCGCGCACCCGCCGCAGTTTTCCGTTCAGGCTCAGTTCCCCGATCATCATGCAGCCGTCGAGGCGTCGGGGATCCACCAGTCCCATCGCGCTGAGAATACTGACACAGATCGGAAGATCATAGCCGGAACCGGATTTCCGCAGATCCGCCGGCGCCAGATTCACGGTGATTCGCTTTGGGGGCAGTACAATCCCCGTGTTTCGCATGGCGGCACGGACACGGTCCTGGGCTTCCCGTACCTCAGAGGCCAGAAAACCGACCATGGAAAACAGAGGCATTCCGTCACTGACGTCAGCCTCTGCCGTAACCTTCCTTGCTTCAACGCCGCAGATCGCGGCCGTTATCACAGTACTGAACATAATTCACCCTGCCCCTCCGGGCCGGTGAACAGATCTGCGCGGCACCGGGTGCCGTTGAATCATCCTCTCACAGGGAATTATAATCTCATATTGACTGTAAAGTCAACCGTCAGAAACCGGGCTGCCTCCCTATAATTCGAACCGGTTGTGCACCGCCCGCAGAACCAGGCCGATGATCCACGTTCCGAGGAGCATGATCAGAGCCGCAAGCGGCCAGGTATTCCAGTGATTAAAGCCGTAAAAATCATGCCAGCCGCCGTTCTCACAGCCGAGAAAGACCGTCTGCCGGACATAAACAATCGCATAAAGGAATGTGGGAAGTACACTGATACCGGTTTCCGCCATGGAAATCTTATACGCCCGGATAAGGAAACACAGTGTAATAATGCTGAGAATGGGACAGATCAGATGAAGATACAGGTTTTTCCCTGCAAACATAGAAGCATAACCGAGATTCGGACCCAGGAAAAGCAAAACCGTCAGCAGGGTAACGGAAACCGCCGCTGTTTCGGAATATTGGAGCAGAACCGCCCACCGGGGAAATACATCCGGCAGAGAATCTCCCTCCTTCTGCCGCCGACGAACCATTTTCATCGCGCGAAAGGCACAGACCGCTGTTACGATGCCGCAAACGGCGCTCAGAAGATTGATTTCCTTTTCTGCAGTTCTTTTTCCTCAATCTGATCTTTCTTCCTCCGTGTTCCGGATCCTGAGCAGATCGCCAGGGCAGGCAGCCGCGGACAGAGAAACATACAGTTCCTGCTTCGGATGGGGAGCACTGTCCATCGGCGTCCCTTCGGCATCCCTGATGCCAAGAACCCTCGCGGGTACATTCAGGCCGTCCGGCTTCATAATCTCGATTGCATCTCCGACAAGGAACTTGTTGCGCTGGAAGATCCTGCAGATACAGAAGCTCTCCGGCTCCACACCCTTCTCCGGTCCGGAAACGCTCTCCACAATGCCGAGATAGACATATCCGACGATATAGGTATTGCTGTCATAGATCTGTGCATCCGCCGAAGGCTTCCCATAGAAAAATCCGGTTGTGAAGGAGCGATAGGTACAGCCGGCAATCTGTTCCTGATACCAGGGCAGATTGCTTCGGTAAAGCTCCTCGCTGCGCAGACAGTCGTCGATGGCCCTGCGGTAGGTTCGCGCAACGGTTGCCACATACAGAGCGGTTTTCATCCGCCCTTCGATTTTGAAGCTGTCGATTCCGGAGGAAAGCAGATCCGGAATATGTTCGATCATACACAGATCCTTGGAATTAAAGATATAGGTACCCCGTTCATTCTCCTCCACGGGAAAATATTCACCCGGACGGGTCTCTTCCATCAGGGAATACTTCCAGCGGCACGGATGGGTGCATTCCCCGCGGTTTGCATCTCTGCCTGTCAGGAAATTGCTCAAAAGGCACCTTCCGCTGTAGGAAATGCACATCGCCCCGTGAACAAAGGTTTCGATTTCCAGCTCATCCGGGATATGGCGCCGGATTTCGCGGATTTCTTCCAGAGACAGTTCTCTTCCGGTCACCACTCTTTTCGCGCCGAGCCGGTGCCAGAACAGAAACGTTTCATAATTTACATTGTTTGCCTGCGTGCTGATATGACTGTCGATCTCGGGACAGACCCGTTTCGCAATCGCAAACACACCCGGATCTGCAATAATGAGTGCATCCGGATGAAGCTGCTTCAATTCCTGAAAGTAGGTTTCTATCCCCTCCAGGTCCCGGTTATGGGCCAGAATATTGGCTGTGACATAGACTTTTACGCCGTGCTGATGGGCAAAGTCAATCCCCTCTCTCATATCTTCCGGAGAAAAATTCTTTGCCTTAGCGCGCAGTCCGAAGGCTTCACCGCCGATATAAACCGCATCCGCGCCGAAGATAACCGCCGTTTTCAGTACCTCCAGCGAGCTTGCCGGGATCAGAAGTTCCGGTTTCCGGTACATAAAATGTCAGTTCTCCTTTCTCTTCACGCTCACGGCAACTCCGTCCGCGAGCGGCAGGATCGATGTCACCAGCTCCGGATCCTGTTTCAGGGCCGACAGGTATTCGCGCATCCGTTTATAGATCGTCCGGTTCCGCCGTTCCACCAGGTAGCGGGATTCCAGCAGGTCTCCCTCCTGCAGTACATTATCTGAAATCAGAACGCCGCCCGGAGCGAGCAGGCGCTTTGCGTCCTCCAGAAAATGTATATACTGTCCCTTCGCGGCATCCATGAAAATCAGATCGAAGGACTTATCCAGCCGATGAAGCACCGAAGCGGCATCCCCCTCGATCAGAGTAATCTTATTGCCCTGTGCGGATTTTGAAAAGTTTTCCCGCGCCCGGGCAATCCGTTCCGGATCCCGCTCAATGGTCGTAATCCGGCATTCCGGAGCGGAAAAAGACGCCATCACAAGCGCGGAAAATCCGACGGCCGTTCCGATTTCCAGAATCCGCTCCGGCTGCTTCAGCTCCAGAAAAAGCTGCAGGAAGCTGATCATCTCGTGGCGGATGATGGGAATCTGCGCCGTTAGTGCTGTTTTCTCCAGTTCAGCAAGAAAGGGATCCGTATCCGGCTCCAGAGAATTGATAAAGGTTTTCAGTCGTTCGTCGCCGTACAGCATATCCGTTTTTGTCAAATCTCTATCCCGCTGTCTTCCAGCAGGAAATCCGTTGTATTCGCCAGCTCCAGCGTCAGCGTCCGCATCAGGACACACATCTCCATCTCTGAATCGAGGAATTCCGCCATGATGTTGTTCTGGCGGATCTTCTCACGATATCGCAGCAGCTGTCTTGTTTCCGCAGTAAAACCGGTCAGCGGCTCCTCCCGGGATGTGAACGCGTAGGTCTGTCTCCGGAATTCGTTGATCTGTTCCAGATATTCCGGGTGCGCAAGAATCTCTTCCCTGCTTTTCTTGTATCTTTGATATACATCGCTTTCGCGGATCGATGTCAGCAGCTGCCCCATCGCATTCTCAATCTGCTCAGGAATTACCATTTCAAATCCCCTCTCACTCTTCCACTTCCATTATGATCGGCAGAATCATCGGACTGCGTTTGGTCCTCTTCCACAGAAAATCGCTCAGCACATCGCGGATCGCATTCTTAATCCGGTTCCAGTCGCTGCCATGGTGATCCTTCAGGCAGGAATCGATCGCTTCGCTCACCACCGAACGCGCTTCCTCGAGAAGATCCTCGGATTCCCTGACATAGACAAATCCTCTTGAAACGATATCCGGTCCGGACAATATCTCATGGGAAATCCGTCCGAGTGTCAGCGCGATGATCATGATCCCGTCCTCTGCAAGCCTCTGCCGGTCACGGAGGACAATATTGCCCACATCGCCGACGCCCAGTCCGTCCACAAGGATTGCCCCGGTCTGGACCTTGCCGGATACAAACGCCTTCTCACTGTTCATCTCCAGAACATCTCCGCTCCGGAGAATGAAAATATGATCTTTTTCGATGCCCAGCCGCTCGGCGACCTGGGCCTGGGCTTTCAGATGCCGGTATTCTCCATGGACCGGAATCGCATATTTCGGCCGGACCAGGGAATAGATCAGCTTGATTTCCTCCTGACAGGCATGTCCGGATACATGTGTGTCCTGGAAAATGACGTCAGCGCCTTTCATGGAAAGCTCGTTGATCACCCGGGACACGGCTTTTTCATTGCCCGGAATCGGATTGGAGCTGAAAATGACGGTATCTCCGGGCTTGATCATAATCCTGCGGTGCATATTCGCGGCGATCCGCGACAATGCTGCCATGGATTCCCCCTGGCTTCCGGTCGTGATCAGCACCAGCTGTTCATCCGGATAATTCTTCATCGTATCCAGATCGATCAGTGTGTTCTCCGGTACATTCAGATAGCCGAGGGAAGCCGCCGTCGTGATGACATTTACCATGCTGCGGCCTTCCAGCACCACCTTCCGCCCGTATTTGAAGGCGGAATTGATGATCTGCTGTACACGGTCCACATTCGATGCAAAGGTTGCGATGATAATCCGCGAATCGACATGCTCGGAAAAAATATTGTCAAAGGTCCGTCCGACGGTGCGCTCGGATGCCGTAAAGCCCTGCCGCTCCGCATTCGTACTGTCACACATCAGGGCCAGTACGCCCTTGCTGCCGATTTCGCCGAAGCGCTGCAGGTCGATGGGATCTCCGAAGACCGGCGTGTAATCCACTTTGAAGTCGCCGGTGTGCACAACGATGCCGGCCGGCGAATAGATCGCGAGGGCAACCGCATCCTGAATGCTGTGGTTTGTCTTGATAAATTCTACTTTAAACTGGCCGAGGGTCACGGTCTGTCCGGGACGGACGACCTTCCGCTTCGTCGTCTTCATCATATCCCGCTCTTCCAGTTTCAGCTCGATCAGGCCCATGGTAAGCCTGGTCGCATAGATCGGCACATTGATCTCCCGCAGGACATACGGCAGAGAGCCGATGTGGTCTTCGTGGCCATGGGTAATCACAAATGCCTTTACCCGCTCAATATTATCCTTCAGATAAGTAATGTCCGGGATCACCAGATCCACGCCGAGCATATCGTCTTCCGGGAACGCAAGCCCGCAGTCCACGACGACAATACTGTCACCGTACTCGAAGGCAGTGATGTTCATGCCAATCTGTTCCAGCCCGCCAAGCGGGATAATTTTCAGTCGTTTTTCATTTCCAGATACTTCCGGTGCGTTGTTTTTCTCTTTCAAACAGTCTCCTCCATTTTCTTTTTTCAAGGTCGCGTCAAAGCCGCATCGCAGAACGCGATGCGGCTGTTTAAGGCCGGGATGATCCCCTGATATTCCTCTTCAGCGCAGGTCTATATCTTCCAGCAGTTCTCCGAACACCGCGGAAACTGCTTCAAGTTCATCATCATCCTCCACAAAGCAATACTGTGCCTGCGGATCTTCATCCCTGGAAATATCTTTCAAAATCCAGCAGTCGGCGTCTCCTTCCTCCCGGTCTGTCACCAGAAGGTACGTTTTCCCCGCCAGTCTCGTCTGCTCGATACAGTAAAAGACTTCCTGGTTTCCGTTTTCATCCGTAAAAAATACTTTATCCATTCTTCTGCCTGTCCAGATAACTCTGTAAAATCAATACAGCGGCAATCCGGTCTACATGTTCCTTTTTCTCCGCAGGGCTCAGTCCGGCTTCGTCCATCGCCCGGTCCGCCGCCACGGTTGTAAGGCGCTCATCCCACAGCCGGACGGGAAGGTCCGTCCTTCTCTCCAGCATCTCTTTGAAATTCATTGTTTTTTCAGCGCGCTCTCCCAGAGAGTTGTCCAGATGCTTCGGGAGCCCGAGCACAATCTCCTCCACCTGGTAAAAGTCCGCCAGTTCTTCGATTCTCGCACAGGTCTGACGCAGCTTGTCTTCCCGCGCTCTGCGGATAATCTCCACACCCTGGGCCGTGATCCCGAGGGGGTCGCTGACCGCGACGCCGACGGTTTTTGCACCAAAATCCAGCCCCAGGATTCTCTTCTGCGTCATCTCGCCTGCCATGATTTATTCCTGATATACTCTTTGAGCAGTTCTTCTACCAGCTCATCCCGTTCCACCTTCATGATCAGGCTTCGCGCGTTTTTATGGCTGGTGATATACGTGGGATCTCCGGACATAATGTAACCGACCATCTGGTTCACCGGATTATAACCTTTCTCCGCCATCGCATTGTAAACGATATCAAGGACCATCTTTACACGCAGTTCCGGATCTGCGCTCACATTGAAAAATTGAGTGTTATTGATATCTGCCATTTTTCCTGCCTCTCGTCTGTGTTTTTCCGCAAAAAACACGAAACCGTGATGATGAATCGAAGTATTATTATTCCGTTTCTCCCCTGAAATCTATTGTAATATAAAACGAACTAAGTTTCAATACATGAAATACGGTGCATTCCGCTCCCCCGCAAGGGAGAATTCCCCGCGCAGAATCCGGTTCTCCAGGGATACGTTCTCCTCACGTATGGGAATGAAAACACGGATGTATTCCCGGGTGTATCCCGTCCATCCGTCCCGGCCGTCCTGCCGTATTTTCTCTTCCGCCAGCACTTCACAGGGTTTATGTTCCCAGCGTCTGAGAAAGCGAAGCCGGTTTTCATTTCCAAGTTCGATCAGACGGTCGCTGCGCGCCGCTTTCACGGCTTCGGAAAGATGTCCGTCCATGCGGGCCGCGGCGGTTCCTTCCCTTCTGGAATATTTGAAAATATGGGTTTCATACAGACCAAGGCTTCGCAGGAAGTCCATGGTTATCTCAAATTCTTCCTCCGTCTCACCGGGAAAACCGGCAATTACGTCTGTCGTCAGCGCAGGATCGTCAAACACATCCCGCAGAAGTTCACATTTTTCCCTGTATTCTCCGGTCGTATATCTTCGGTTCATTCGTTTCAGCACCGTGTCGCATCCGCTTTGAAGCGACAGATGGAAATGCGGGCATACCTTCGGAAGCTTCGCCAGCTCGAAGGCGAAGGTCTCCGTGATGATTCCCGGCTCCAGAGACCCCAGCCGGATCCGTTCGACCCCGGGGATCCGGCTGCAGCCCCGGATCAGTTCCAGAAGTCCGTCCGTCTCGCCGCGGTCTTTTCCGTAGGAGCTCAGATGGATGCCGGTGAGCACGATTTCGCGGATCCCGGCCCGGGTTCGCTCCTGCACTTCCCGATACACATCTTCGGCATCCCGGCTGCGAATCCGTCCCCTTGCGTAGGGAATAATGCAATAGCTGCAGAACTGATTGCATCCGTCCTGCACCTTCAGAAATGCACGGGTATGCACACTGCCGCCCCGGACCCACAACGGTTCGTATTCACGGCTGTCGCCAATGACAGGGACATCCGTGACCATGCGCCGGCTTTGAAAATACTCTTCCAGCGCGGCAGTCAGCTTATTTTTCCGGTCATTTCCGAGGATCAGGTCCGCCTCGACCTGAAGATGTGTTTTTTCGGCTGCCGTCTGTACATAACATCCGCAGGCCACGACCACCGCCTCCGGATTCTGTTTTCTGGCGCGGTGCAGCATCTGCCGGGATTTACGGTCCGCAATATTCGTCACCGAACAGGTATTGATCACATACACGTCCGCCTTCTCATGAAACGGAACAATCCGGTAGCCGGCTGCTTCCAGCTGCTCCTGCATCGCCTCCGTTTCATATGCATTTACTTTACAGCCGAGATTGTGAAGGGCTGCGGTTCTGGTTTTTTCCATACTATTTCTTCTGAAATCCGTTGGTATCCTCTGGAAATCTTCCGGCGTCCCTTGACTTTTTGCCTCTCAGCATTTATCATTGAACAATACGGATTATAATTCACATGGAGGATACATATATGAAAACTGTTCAGATTTCTTTAAACTCTATCGATAAAGTAAAGTCCTTTGTCAATGATATTTCCAAGTTCAACAATGACTTTGATCTTGTCTCCGGAAGATATGTCATCGACGCGAAATCGATCATGGGCATCTTCAGCCTTGATCTCTCCAGACCCATTGATCTGAGCATTCATGCCGAGGAAGATATCAACAACATTCTCGAAGTACTGAAGCCCTACCTGATCTGATCTTTAAAAACAGCCAGGCGGCTGATTTCATTAAGGTTTTACAGCTCCCCGAATTCCGGGGAGCTTTTTTCGCTGAAGCGGCCGCGCCCGACGCTGGAGTCCCGCATGCGGTACTCTTTTTCTGTGTCGGCGCGAGAGTCTCGCAGGTGAGACTCTTTTTCCGATTCCGATCGTCTCTATGGCCGGACTTCGATGATTTCCACTCCGTCAATCGCCTCCCGGTAAAGCTCTTCAATCTTACCTTCCAGCTTCTGTTCGGAACGTTCGATAATATGCAGCAGCGGCTTGGTCACGGGATGTTTCGCGACAAAGATCGTACAGCAGTCTTCGTAGGGCAGAATCGATGTCTCATAGGTACCGATCTTCAGTGAGATGTCGATGATGTCCTGCTTGTCGAAGGCGATCAACGGACGGAAAACCGGCATGGTACAAACCGCGTTGGTGGCAGCAAGGCTCTGGATCGTCTGGCTTGCAACCTGTCCGATGCTTTCGCCGGTGACAAGTCCCTGGTCGTGGTTTTCTTTTGCGAAATGCTCTGCAATCCGCATCATATACCGGCGCATGATGATCGTCAGTTCGTCGTGGGGGCAGGTATCATAGATGGCCAGCTGAATATCTGTAAAGTTTACCACATGCAGCCGGATCGGACCGGTGTACACCGAAATCTGCTTTGCCAGATCCACGACCTTCTGTTTTGCCCGTTCGCTGGTATAGGGCGGCGCATGAAAATACACCGCATCCAGCTTTACGCCCCGTTTCGCGATCATATATCCGGCCACCGGGCTGTCGATGCCGCCGGACAGCAGAAGCATCGCGCTTCCGTTGGTACCGACCGGCATGCCTCCCGGACCTTTGATGGTCTCGGAATAAATATAGATCTGGTCCCGGATCTCCACATGAATTTCCAGCTCCGGCTGGTGGACGTCGACATGCATGTCCGGAAACGCATCCAGCACGCGACCGCCGATCTCACTGCTGACTTCCATGGAGGGAATCGGGTAGTCTTTTTTCGCCCTGCGCGTGACGATTTTGAAGCTCTGGTCGTGCACCGGATAGCTCTCCTGCAGGAAGGCGATCACATCGGTTCCCAGCTGATCCAGGCCCTTCTCTTCTGTCACCATGACCGGGCTGATTCCAACGATTCCGAACACCTTCTGCAGCGCCTGAATCGTCTCGTCAAAATCGAAGGCTCCGGACCTGGACACATAAATCCGTCCCTGTTCCCAGGTGACATCAAAATCCCCTTCCGTCTGATGGAGTGCCCCCCGGATCCGCCGGACCAGCGCTTCCTCAAACAGATGCCGGTTTTTCCCCTTGATCCCGATCTCTCCGTATTTAATCAGAAATGTGTTAAACATAGACTTCTACTTATCTCCTTGTATATCTGCGAAGCTTCGGAACCAGCCGGTCCAGTTCGTCTGCACAATGCATGGCCTCTTCCACGGTATTCAGACTGCTGAAGCTGAACCGCAGTGCGGACTGCGCAATCTCCCGCTCAATTCCCATGCGTGTCAGAACGGGACTCACCGGAAGCTGTTTGTGCGTGGAGCAGGCGGACCCTGCGGAGACATAGATTTCCTCCGCCTCCAGCGCATGCAGAAGTACCTCGCTGCGAATTCCCGGAAACGCCGCATTCAGGATATGGGGAGCGCGGATATTCTCCTCCTCGGGGGAGAGAATGACCGTATCCGAAATCCGGCGGATCCGCTCTTCCAGGCAGTTTCGAACCTGCAGGATTTTTTCCGTTTTTTCGGCAAGGTTCCTGCAGCTTTCCTCCGCTGCCGCCGCCAGGCCGGCCGCTCCCGGTACATTCACGGTGCCGCTGCGCATTCCGCCCATCTGTCCTCCGCCGTACATCAGCGGAAAGAGTTTCGTATGCTCTTTCATATACAGGAAGCCGGTTCCCTTCGGACCATGGATTTTATGGCCGCTGGCCGAGATCAGATCGATCCCGGTTTTCTGGGGCAGAATCCGAAGCTTTCCGTAAGCTTGAACCGCATCCGTGTGAAACAGAATGCTTTCCCGGTAGGATTTGACAATCGAAGCCGCTTCCTCCACCGGTTCGATCACGCCGTTCTCATTGTTGACATACATCAGGGAGACAAGTATGGTGTCGTCGCAGAGTGCATCCTTCAGCTCATCCAGACGAATCCTTCCGTTTCTGTCGACCCCCAGCCTTGTCACCCGAAACCCGTTCTTTTCAAGGAACTGCATGGTATTGGATATGGCCGGATGCTCCACCGCGGAAGTAATCAGATGGTTTCCGCTGCGGCGGTTGGCAAGCGCACCGCCGATCAGTGCCATATTGTCCGATTCGGTTCCCCCGGAGGTCAGTATGATTTCTTTCTCGCTGCAGCGCAGGGTTGCCGCCAGTTTCTGCAGGGATTTGCGGAGCAGCTGCTCCGCCTCCAGTCCTCTCCTGTGTGCCGAAGAAGGATTCCCGTAATTGTTCCGCATTGCATCCGCCACTGCTTCGCAGACCTGCGGCGTGCACTGTGTGGTTGCCGAGTTGTCAAAGTAAATTTCCATATTGACTGCTTTTACTCCTGACTGATATTGTCTTCCGGATTGCCGGCGCTTTCGAGTGTAATCATCAAAAAGGACAGCAGGGCCAGCCCTGCTGTTTCTGTTCGAAGGATTCTTCTTCCAAGTGTGATCGGAAATGCTCCGGATGCTCTGGCCAGATCCACCTCTTCCTTCTCCAGGCCGCCCTCCGGACCGATCAGGATACCCACCGACTGTCCGGGCCGGATCCCGGAAAGCAGCGTTCGGGTGTGATCGATATCCTCCGCAAGCTCATAGGGAACAAGAAACACATCCAGACCGGCGGCGTCCTTCACCGCATCCTTGAAGGAGCAGACCTCCCTTACCTCCGGGATCCGGTCTCTCCGGGACTGCTTCGCAGCGCTTTCACTGATGGCATTCCAGCGCCGTACCTTGTTGGCTGCCTTGCCGCCCTCGAGCCGCACAATACTCCTGGCCGAAGAGACCGGGATAATCTGTGAGGCTCCCAGTTCCACCGCTTTCTGGATGATCCATTCCATTTTGTCGCTTTTCGGAAGGCACTGGTAGAGACGAATCTCGGACGGCAGTTCCGCCTTTGCATCCTCGACCCACAGAATCTCCAGGTCAATCCGCTCCGGCAGGATTTCCGAGATTCTGCAGCGGTATTCCTTCCCGTCCGAACCGGTTTTTACGTACAGTTCCTCACCCGGTTTCATGCGCAGAACCTGACGGATATGGACACAGTCCTGTCCCTCCACACACACATGATCCCCGCAGATCTGATCCGGAGCAACAAAGAAATGATGCATCAGTTCTTCCTCCCGGTCAGGCTGACCCATTCGCCCTGATGATCTTCACGGATGACTTCCATCCCGGCTTCCTCCATGGCCTTGGCCACGAGGCCCTGCTTTCCCTCCAGAATTCCGGAGGTAATGCAGTAGCCGCCCGTTTTCATGGCCCGGCTTACCGGAGCCATCATCGGAACCAGGATATCTGCCAGGATATTCGCTGTCACAATCTCATAGGCGTCATAACCGACCTGGTCCTGAATCTTTTGGTCGTCAATCAGATTGCCGATCAGAAGATCCATTTTGCCGGGCGCAATCCCGTTTGCCTCCAGATTCTCCGCGACCGCCGTCACCGTACAGGGATCCAGGTCTGTGCCGGTCGCATGTCCGGCTCCCATCATCAGGCCGGCGATGGAGAGGATGCCGCTTCCCGTGCCCACATCCAGCATCTGCATGCCGTTTTTGAGAACCTTCCGCAGCGCCCGCAGACACAGCTGCGTCGTCTCATGCATCCCGGTCCCGAAGGCAGTGCCGGGATCAATGTGAATAATCATCTTTCCCGCATCCTGCGCAGACACTTCCTCCCACGACGGGGTAATCAAAATATCATCCACGTAAAACTGGTGAAAATACTGCTTCCAGTTATTGATCCAGTCGACGTCTTCCGTCTGGGACTGTTCAATCGTGCATTCTCCGATATCCGTAAACGCGCGCAGCCGGTCCAGTTCCTCACGGGCCCGGGTCAGAACCGCCTCCACATCCGCGTCTTCCTCCAGATAAAAAGAGAGGTAGGCAATCCCGTCGTCCTCCGGTCCCTCCGGCATGATATCCACAAACATGGAGTCCAACTCTTCTTTGGAGAGCGGGGTATGATCCTCGATCTCCACTCCTTCGATCCCGGCATCGGCCAGGGCGCAGATCACCAGATCTTCCGCCGCAGCCAGTGTTTTTAAACGAAACTTATTCCAGCGCATCGGTTTGAGTCTCCGTCTTCTTTTCGTTCATGAGTTTCCGTGTTCAACTGTTTCTGCGTTCATTCATTATATCCGTTCGGATTTTTGCTCTGCCACTTCCAGGAATCCGCACACATCTCATCGATGCCGTATTTTGCGTGCCATCCGAGTTCCCTCGCCGCTTTGGAAGGATCACAGTAGCAGGTCGCGATGTCTCCTGCACGTCGGGGCTTGATCTCATACGGCAGTTTGCGGCCGCAGGCCTTCTCAAATGCAGCAATTACCTGAAGTACGCTGTATCCGTTCCCCGTCCCCAGATTGTAGACAGATACGCCTGCATTCTCCTCAAATTTGCGAAGCGCTTTGACATGTCCGTCGGCGAGATCAACGACATGAATATAGTCACGTACGCCGGTTCCGTCCGGGGTATCATAATCATTTCCGAAAACGCCGATGCTCGGGAGTTTGCCGATGGCAACCTGTGCTACATACGGCAGCAGATTGTTGGGGATGCCCTTGGGGTCCTCTCCGATCATACCGCTCTTGTGCGCCCCGATCGGGTTGAAATAACGCAGCAGAATGACATTCCATTCCGGATCCGACGTATGAATATCCGTCAGGATCTGTTCAAGCATCCATTTGGTCCAGCCGTAGGGATTCGTGCAGGTCCCTTTCGGGCATTCCTCGGTAATCGGTACAAACGCCGGATCCCCGTAAACCGTCGCGGAAGAACTGAAGATAATATTCTTCACGCCTGCCTTGCGCATGACATCCGTCAGCACCAGTGTGCCTGCGATATTGTTGGAATAGTATTCCACCGGCTTGCGGACGGACTCTCCGACCGCCTTGTAGCCCGCAAAATGAATCACGGCATCGATCTTTTCTTCCGCAAAAACCTTTTCCATCGCAGCGCGGTCACAGATATCCGCCTCATAGAACACCGGTTTCTTCCCGCAGATCTCTCCGATCCGGTCCACAGCCTTCGGGCTGGAATTGTAAAAATTGTCGACAATCACAACTTCATAGCCTGCATTCAGCAGTTCCACACAGGTATGGCTTCCGATATATCCGGCTCCTCCGGTCACAAGTATACGCATAATTTTCTTCCTTTCTTATGCTTACAACCTTATAAAAAAGTGCTCTTCATGCTTCCGCCATAAAAACGTGCTGTTCATGCTTTCGTCCTTATGCCGCAGTATACATCTCATGTTTTTTCTTTTTTATAGAAAATCGTGCACCTCATGTATTCTCTCTAATGGAGCATCGTGCACTGCCAAAACACCTTCAGATCCTGATCTGTGTACCGCCGATGCTTCGGATCTGTAGGACATGGCAGCTGCCTTCGCCAAGCAGCCGGTCAACCCCTTCCCGGAATTCGTCCAGAAGATCGACCGGTACAAAGGCCTGAACCGTGCCGGCAAATCCGCCGCCGTGTACACGGAATGCACCCCGGTCCTTCAGAAGCGTTTCGCAGACGGCCAGAGCCACTGCCATCTCCTGATGCCGGATCGAACCAGCGGGGACAATGTTCTGCAGATATGTAAACGAGCTTTTTCCGGATGCCTTCACCAGCTGAAGGAATGTGTCGATATCGCCGCCCTCCAGTGCAGCGCACTGTTTTTCAACCCGTGCATTGTCCTGGTAAAAATGAACGGCGCGAAGCACGGCCCGGTCGCCGGTCTTCTTTCGTACTTCCGGGAAGGAAGCGAAGAAGTCTTCCTCCGGAATCTCCCGGAGTACGTCCTTGCCGAAGAAGGAGCACACCTCTTTTAATTCCAGCGGAATTGCAGCATATTCATCTGTCAGATCTGCATGATCCGCGCCGGAATCGATAATACACAGCGCCAGCTGGTATTTCTCAAAGTCTGCGTTCAGCCTGCGGACCTTCGGATGATCCTTATCCTCAAAATCGATGGTAAGAATATTTCCGACCGAGGAAGCCATCTGATCCATCAGACCGCTGGGCTTTCCGAAGAACACATTCTCCGCGTACTGTCCCATAATGGCAATCTCCACCGGATCCGCCTTCCCATCGAAGAACAGTCCGTTGATGATATTTCCGACCAGCACTTCGAAGGCTGCGGAAGAGCTGATCCCGCTGCCGGGCAGAACACTGGAGGTCACAACGGCGCGGAACCCTCCCACCGGGCAGCCGCGCTGCGCGAAAGCCGCCGCCATACCGCGGATCAGGGAAGCGGTCGTGTTGATCTCCTCCGCGACCGGCGTCATCTGGTCGAGATCAATGACACACATCGGAAAACCTTCGGAAAGAATGCAGATTTTATTGTCATCCGTTGCCGAAGCCGCCGCGATCATATCCATGTCCACGGACGCCGCCAGCACACGCCCTCTCTGATGGTCCGTATGGTTTCCGCCGATTTCCGTACGCCCGGGCGCGGAGAAAAGGCACAGATCCTTTCCGGGATCCTCCTCCGGGAAGGTCTCCCCGTAAAAATCAAGAAGCTTTTTGTACCGGGGCAGGCTGTCCGAAGCCTTCTGACCGTACAGAGGCTCCAGCGCCGCCCGAAAAGACGGCAGTTTCAGCGCTTCATACCATTTTTCTCGTGTCATAACCCAATTTCTCCTTTCCGCGCAGAGCGGGAAATCGCAGTCCGAACCGCGTTTCCGTAATTATTTCCGATCATCTTCTCATGCAGGGTGCGCCTGAAGCATACCCCCTTCCGCCCATGCCGGCCCGCAGGCCGCATTTCGCTTTTGGATTGTACTCCCGGCACTGTACCCATAATAACATGTACTTATAAAAAGGTGCAAGCAGGCTGAGTGTACCATGAGCAGATGACAAAATGTACAGAGAAAAAAACAACCCCGGATTACACCGAGGTTAAAAAGCAGTTCGTGGGGGAATCGAACCCCCGTTTCCGCCGTGAGAGGGCGGCGTCTTGACCCCTTGACCAACGAACCATTTATTCGCGTCAGCAGTTATATTCCTGCGTGACACTTAGTTATAATACCATACTTTTTCGAAAATGCAAGTGTTTTTTTCTGCTCTTTTTCCCTTGCTTGCGGTTCCCTGCGTTTCGCGTTATACTTTAGGAAGAAATTATGTTAGCCGTGGAGGAGACAGGGGACGGTTCTGTGTCTCCTTTTG
>CACXHD010000161.1 GCA_902767335.1 uncultured Lachnospiraceae bacterium | reverse complement strand
TGCGCGGTTGATCTCATCCGCCAGAAGAATATTCGTAAAGACAGGTCCTTTCCGAAATACAAAGGTCTCCTGCTTTTGATTATAATAGTGAAGGCCGGTTACATCCGCCGGCAGCAGGTCCGGTGTAAACTGTACGCGGCTGAACTGGCAGTCCATGGACATCGCAAGGGTTCTTGCAAGCGTCGTTTTCCCTGTCCCCGGCATATCCTCCAGAAGGACATGCCCGCCGGCGGCAAAAGACGCGATCAGTAGATCCGTCACCCCTTCCATGCCGACCATGACAGCCGCGATATTCTTCTTCACCCGCCCAATCATCTCTCCGAACTGGTCCATAGACTTTCTCCTTTTCATCCGGCCCCTGTCAGGAGGTGCCGATACATCCGTGTTTCCTTCACGGAACCCATCTGCTCACATGATAACGTATCTTCCGGTTGAAAGCAATACGCTTCCCCCGCCGGAGAGGCGCCTGCTGCGCTGTATTCCGGGCAGCCTGCTGCCGAAAAACCGAGCGGCGCGAAGCCCTCCGCTCTGAAGCGGACACAGGTTGTAATACGAGGAACGGTGATTTATAATGTCTCTATTAGTTCCGGGAGTACCATCCTCAAAGTCGTGCCTGCACGGCGGAGTTTATTCCGGAACGGATCCGTCAGTTTATGTACACCCGAAACCGTCCCTGCACGGGCGGAGGAAAAGGAGATGTAAAATATGAATGAGATTTATCAGGCGTCAGATCACCGGTACGACCGGATGAAATACAACCGGGTGGGCAGAAGCGGTCTTCATTTTCCCGCCGTCTCGCTCGGTTTCTGGCATAATTTCGGAAGCCGGGACAATTTCGACAATATGCGGGAAATGTGCCGCACCGCATTTGACAATGGGATTACGCAGTTTGATCTTGCAAACAACTACGGTCCCGTGTACGGAAGCGCGGAAGAAAATTTCGGCAGACTGTTTGACAAAGATTTCCGTCTGTACCGGGACGAGCTGCTCATCACAACGAAAGCCGGTTATGATATGTGGCCCGGTCCCTATGGCGACTGGGGCTCCCGAAAATACCTCTTTGCCAGCCTGGATCAGAGTCTGAAACGGATGCGCCTTGATTACGTGGATATTTTCTATCATCACCGGATGGATCCGGATACACCGCTGGAAGAAACCATGGAAGCCCTCGCCGACATCGTAAAGAGCGGCAAAGCCCTTTACGCAGGCGTTTCCAACTACAATCAGGAATATACGGAAAAAGCAGCGAAACTGCTGCGGGAGCTCCACTGCCCCTTTGTTGTAAATCAGCGGAGATATTCAATTTTTGACAGGACCATCGAGGAAGACGGCGTGAAAGAATTCTGCAGGGAAACCGGCATCGGCATCATCGCCTTCAGTCCCCTCGCTCAGGGGCTGCTGACGGATAAATATCTCTCCGGCATCCCCGCCGACAGCCGCGCCGCCCGGGACGGAAGATTCCTGAAAAAAGAAGATATCACGCAGGAAAAGATCACATCCCTCCGCCGGCTGAACGAAATCGCCGGGCAGCGCGGCCAGACTCTTGCGGAAATGGCCCTTTCCTGGATCCTGAAAGACGGAGATGTCTGCTCCGTCCTGATCGGAGCCTCCCGCCCCGGGCAGATCCTGGAAAACATCCGGGCAATTCAGAACACACACTTCACAGACGAAGAACTCACCCAAATCGACAGAGCCTGCGGCATATAAGCCGCAGGCGCAGACAAGACGGAAAGTGTTTTCAGCAACAAAAACCTCCCGGATCGCCAGTCCGGGAGGTTTTTATTTAGCATTTACCATAAATCAAGCTTGTTATCAACGGTAAGCCGAAGAATTCCGATACCACCGAACGTAGAAATACGTCACCTCCAGCACACAGCAGGTCATCCACCCCACCGGATACCCAAATCCCACCACTGCGGGCGTATTCATGATAAACCGCGTCATGATAAAGAGGTACACCTGCCGGACCGCCACAAAGCAGAGCAGCATAATCGCCATCGGCCCGCGGGCGTCGCCCCGGCCCCGCAAAGCCCCGGCCAGAACATGATTCACACAGTTGAACAGCAGGAAAAACACATTGACCCGCAGAAACCGCGCGCCGGATTCGATCACAGAACCGTCATTGGAAAAGAGACTGACGGCGGGAACCGCGAACACAAACAGTACCGCAGCGATCACTCCCGTCACGGCAAGGGTCAGCAGGATCGTCACCAGCGTCCCCCGATTTGCCCTCTCCTCCTGATTCGCACCGACGTTCTGGCTCACAAAAATCGTGGATGCCATCGCCATGCTCTGCATCGGCAGCATGATAAACTGATCCATCTTGTTGTAACAGCTCCAGCCCGCCATGATGCTCGAACCGAAAAAGTTCACGTACGACTGGACAAACACATTGGAAAAGGACGTAATCACACTCTGGATTCCGGCGGGCAGAGCAACCGTGAAAATCCGCCGCAGGATATCTCTCTGAATATGCATATCCCGCCAGACAAACCGGTAGACCTCCTTCGTCCGGCTCAGCAGGACCAGTGTCAGAGCCGCGGAAATAAACTGGGAGATAATCGTAGCATAAGCGACGCCGGCGATTCCCAGGTGCAGTCCGAGTACGAAAAACAGATCCAGAACAATATTCAGTATGCTGGTCAATGCCAAAAACAGCAGCGGCAGAACCGTATTCCCCACGGACCGCAGGATCCCGCTGCCGATATTATAGATCAGCAGCCCTGCAAAGCCCCAGAAATAAATCGTCAGATAAACCGTCGCATCCCCCAGGACGTCCTCAGGCGTGGACATGATCCGGAGCATCGGCCGGACCGTGATCACACCGATGGCAGTAAACAGAACGCAAAGCAGAAACGTCACCGCCATCGTCGTCTCGATTGCTTCGTGCAGGCGTTTCATATCCTTCGCGCCGAAATACTGCCCGATCACAACGCCCGCGCCTGTCGCAAAGCCATTGAAGAAAAAGACCAGGATATTGACAACCATGGTTGTGGAACCGACGGCGGCAAGGGCCTCCTTGCTGACAAAATTCCCGACGACAATCACATCCACGGTGTTGTACAGCATCTGAAAAATATTTCCCAGCATCAGCGGCAGGGCAAACAGGATCACCTGCCGTACAATCGAGCCCTCCGTCATATCTCGGGTGCCCGCATGACGACTGTGATGAAACAGAGAATGTAAGTGCCTGTAAAAAAACCCGTGCTCAGTCAAGCCAAATCATCCCTTTCCTGTCCATTTTTCATTACGGATGGTACAGCTCTGCTTTTCCCCTTCCGCGGCCGATGAGGGAACGCTGCAGCGTCTCGGTCTGTTCCATCAGCGCGGCGGTATCCATCTTCAGACGGCCGTCATACTTCAGAAATTCTCCTCCGACCATGGTATACCGCACATTTTCCGGGCTGCTGCTGTAGAGAATGGCTGTGAGCGGATTGTAGAACGCTGCCGTCCCCGGGGTCCACAGATCCCAGATCACCAGATCCGCCGGCGCGCCTTCCTTCATTTTCCCTGTTCCGAAGGGAAGCGCATCATGACCTGCCATCAGCTTTTTCCAGAGATACCGTGCGTTTCTTGCGGATGCGTCCCCGGTCTGGTATTTTTCCAGCAGCCCGAATATGCGGGCCTGTTCCACCGGATTCAGCGTATTGGAGCTCGCCGCGCCGTCCGTTCCGAAGCTGTAATGCACCTGATCGCATAAGGCAAACATTCCTCCGCGGCCCATTGCCAGCTTCATATACGTCTTGGGACACAGCGCAAACCAGGTTTTCTCATTGACAAAGGCCAGATCCTCCTCCCGAATCCAGAGGCCGTGGGCCGCCAGAACCGGTACGTCAAACCCTCCGGCGTCATGAAGTACTTCAAACGGTGTCTTCCCGTATCTGGCAAGGCTGTCCTCCACCTGTACCGTCTCTTCGGAGAGATGAAGGTGAATCGGTTTCTGCATGGCCTTTGCCGCATCGACGATCTCACCGAGCACCGGATACGGACAGTTATAATCGGAATGCGGTCCGAAACGGAAACAGATCCGCTCCGAGATCCCCTCATGGTTTTTTATGAATTCCGACACCTGGGCAATCCGGTCTTTATAGTCCGGAGCAAGTCCGAAAATGGTCGGAGCAATGTCCATCCGGATCCCGGACTCCGCCGCGGCGGCAAACACCTGCTCTTCCTGAAAATAATGATCGGCGACTGACGTTACGCCGCAGCTGAGCATCTCGGCGATCCCCAGCCTTGTGCCGGTGTAAACATCCTCCCCGGTCATTTTGCTCTCATACGGCCAGATCATCTCATTGAACCAGACGTCCGAGGTCACGTCCTCCGCGATCCCCTTGAAGATGTTCATGGCGGTATGCGCATGCAGGTTCACAAGCCCCGGGCTGACGAAGTACCGGCGGCAGTCAATGGTTTCCGTAATCCTGTACTCCGGAGCAGGAGAGCCGTGACTGCAGATCCGCGCAATTCTGCCGCTGCAGACATAGACGTCTCTCCCGGTCAGGACCTCTCCCTCTTCCGTAATCAGGGAGGCATTCTTCAGCAGAACCGTTTCCGGAAGGAGCTCCCGTTCCTCCATTTTCACGGACGCACGCGCAGGTTCGGAATGAGCAGGTCCGCCGTCCATAGCATCTGCAGGTTCAAAATGCACTTCATCGTCCCCGCAGCTTACGCCGCGCCTTGCCAGCGCATCGGCGTATTCATTGCAGGGATCTCCGCTGTGTCCCTTCACATGGGTGAAGGAAATCTGTATTTCCTGCATTTTCTCCTGCATCCACTGGGCATACCGTTTCGTATAGCTTTTATTTCGCTTCCACTGCAGCTGCGCCCATTTCCCGACGCCCTCATAGTCATGAAAAATTTCAACGGCCTCCGCCTTGCGTTCAAGGGCTGCCGACACGGCTTCCATCGCCGCCCGGATCTCGCCGTTAATATTCCACCCGTTCTCATCCGCCGCCGGTGTAAACGACCCGTAAATCGTCCCGATTTTCTCCTTCCGCGCATCCAGAAGGACGACGCCGTATCCGCAGCGGTTTCTCTCTTTATCATAACTTCCGTCTGTATAAGCCGTAATTTTCATCTTCGTTCTGCTCCTTCCACCAACTCATCATACATCATGCGCCGCCGTTTGGGAATACAGTGTTTCCTGATGACACAGCCCTCATGCCCCTCCTGTTTCATAAGCAGACAATTCCGACAGGAACGCAGACGGGATCCACGGTTTACGAAGACTTAGTGGCCGGGGTAAGAGCGTGCCGTCTATGCGCGAATACCCCGGCCACTTAGTCGGAGTTAACCGTTAGCCCGGCGGAGTGGGCCGGGTCAGCTTATGAAACAGGAGGGGCATGAGGGCGTCCGGCTTCGCTTACCGTGAATGACAGCAATACAGTGTTTCCCCAGGAGCGCCGAAGGTAGTATAATGATTACGGTGCAAAAAGTGCCATCCCCGAAACCGTCCCTCAACCACAGGAGGATTACATATGAGGTTTTTCCATCTGGCAGATCTTCATCTCGGAAAACGTGTCAACGGCTTTTCCATGATCGAAGACCAGGCATATATACTGAAGCAGATCACGGATCTGGCGGATCTTGAGGCCCCGGACGCCGTCATCATCGCCGGAGATGTATACGATAAATCCATCCCCTCCGTCGAGGCCGTCAATCTGTTTGACGACTTCCTTGTCTCCCTTTCGCAGCGGAATCTCCAGGTCTTTGTCATCAGCGGAAACCACGACTCTGCGGAACGCATTTCCTATGGAGGACGCGTCATGCAGCAAAGCGGGATCCATATTTCACAGCGGATCACCGGGGCGGTTCCTCCCCCTTCCGACAACGCTCCGGCTCAGCCTTCCGACGACACTTCGGATCAACCTTCCGACGTCGCTTCGGATCAGTCTTCCGAATGCTCCGGCGAAAAGAGGCCGACAGCGTCACCGGTCCTGCCGGTCCGGCTGGAAGATGCATATGGTCCGCTCAATGTCTATCTGTTCCCGTATATCCATCCGTCCGTCGTCCGCGCGGTATGGCCGGACGAAACGGCGGAGGACTGGACGCAGGCCATGGAGGTTCTGATCCGGCATACAGCGCCGGATCCCGGGGAACGGAACATCGCCGTCGCGCACCAGTTTGTGACCGCACAGGGGATCCGGCCCGAAGAATGCGACTCGGAGCAGAAACACATCGGCGGTCTGGACAACGTTGAATACCATGTGTTTGACGCCTTCGATTATGTCGCCCTCGGCCATCTCCACGGTCCGCAGCGCATCGGGCGCGATTCGGTCCGGTATGCCGGCTCTCCCCTGAAGTATTCCTTCTCCGAAGAGAATCAGAAAAAAAGCGTGACGATTGTGGACCTGAAGGAAAAGGGAAATGTCCAGTTCCGGCTGCTTCCGCTTCACCCGCTGCGCGATCTTCGGACCGTCCGGGGAACCTTTGACGAGCTGACCTCCCCGGAATTTACGGCAGCGCTCCCGGCCGGCGATTACTACCGGATCATCCTGACCGACGAGCAGGACGTCGACCAGGCGATCTCCCGTCTCCGGAAATACTTTTATACCAATCTGATGGAACTGAGCTATGACAATGCCCGGACGAAGGCGCACGGCGTGACCGACGTGGAGCAGGAAGTCCTCGAACGGGAACCCTCGGAGGTTCTGGAAGAACTGTATGAAAAGCAGAACGGCAGCCCCATGTCTGAATTTCAGAAAGAACTGACAGCGCGGCTGATCGATGAAATCTGGAATCTATCGTCGACGTAAAGATTACCTTGTCGCCTGCCATACGCTGCTCTGGACGGAGGATGAAATAACATGAGACCAGTGACCCTGGAGATGTCTGCATTCGGACCTTATGCGGGCAAAGAAATGATCGATTTTGACAAACTGGGAACCGAAGGCCTGTATCTGATCACCGGCGACACCGGCGCCGGCAAAACAACCATCTTTGACGCCATCCACTTCGCTCTCTACGGTGCTGCGAGTGGCCAGAACCGGGAGAAATCCATGCTTCGCTCCCAGTATGCACTCCCGGAGACCATGACCTATGTACGTCTTGTTTTTAACTGCGGCGGAAAAAACTACACGGTCACGCGCAACCCCGCTTACGAACGGCCGGCGAAACGGGGCGGCGGGATGACCTCGGAGCTTGCCCATGCCCGGCTGCTCTGTCCGGACGGAACCGTCATCACCAAAGAACGCAGTGTGACGGCGTATATCAGCGATCTGCTGGGAATAGACAAAGATCAGTTTTCACAGATTTCCATGATCGCGCAGGGAGATTTTCTCAAGCTTCTCCTTGCGGAAACCCAGGAACGCAAACGGATCCTGCGCAGTGTCTTCCATACGGAAAACTATCAGAAGCTGGAGGACCGCCTCCGGACCGAAGCCAAAAATGCGGAGGAGGAGTATAAGGCTCTGCGGCAGCGCTGTATGCAGGACATCGAAAGTGTAGATCCTTCCTGCAGAGAGGCGCTGGCCGCGCTCTGGAAGGAGGAGGTTCTGCCCGGGAAAAAGGCCACCGGTGAAACCCTGATTCTGATCGATTCCATTCTCGAGGAGGACCGGCGGATCCTGGCAGACGCGAAGCGGAAAAAAGACGATCTGATGGAAAGACGGGATGAACTGAAAAAGAGAATCGAAACGGCCCTGCAGACAGAAGCAAAAAAGCGTCGTCTCGATGACCTCTCCGGCCAGCTGGAAGAAGCCGAAGAAACCCGGCGGCTGAAACAGGAAGCCTTCGATGCGGCAAAAGGCCGGGAGGCGGAAGCTGCCGTATACAGCTCTCTCGCGGCAGTTGAAAAGAACCTTCTGCCCGAATATGACCGTCTGGCGGACGAAATCCGGGAATGCTCCGCGGCAGCCCTCCACCTGCAGGAGCAGGAAACAGAACATACAAAAACCGCAGAGGAAAAAGCAGCGCTGGAGGAACGGCTTGCCGCGCAGCAGGCAGAGGCCGCCTCTCTGGCACAGACCGGAGAACAGCTCATCGCCGCCCGGGAACACGCAAAGAGAATCCGGGAACAGCTGACACAGGCCACAGATCTGATTCACAGAATTGAGACTGCAGCCGGGGCAGATCAGAACGCGCAGCAGATCCGCTCTCTGGAACAGGCGAAGCAGCTGGAGCTTGCCGGATACCAGGCGCAGACAAATCTTCTCCGGCAGGAGCTTTCCTCCCTCTCCGGCGCAGAGCTGCTCCTCGCCGCGAAAAAGCAGGAGCGAAAAGAGACAGCCGCCGCAATGGCCGCACTGACGGATCTTCAGACCAGTCTGACAAACGCGGCCAAGGCGCAAACGTCAGCAGAAGCCCTGCGTCAGCAGACCGCAGACGCCGACGAAAAAATCAAAAAACAGCACGCCTTCATCGAAGAGCTCAACCAGAAGATCCGGGCGCTTCAAAACGCACGGACACAGCTGGAAGCAGCCGGAAATCTGCTGCAGCGTCTCAGGGACCGGGCCGGTCAGCTTACGGAACTGCAGACATTGGAACAGAACCTTGAGAAAGAAAACAGATGCCTCGAGAATCTGAGAAAAGACCAGGAGACAAAGGCGGCAGCAGCCTCGGCTTCCTCCGAGTATGCCAATGCTCTCTTCCAGCGGTTTCTCGACGGGCAGGCGGGCATTCTCGCGAAACGGCTCAGGGAAAATGAGCCCTGCCCGGTCTGCGGATCTCTCCACCATCCTTCCGTCTGCAAAAGTGTAGAAAACACGCCTTCTTCGGAGGAAGTGGATCAGGCCGGACTGCAAAGGGACCGGGACCGCGAAGCCTTCAATCAGTCCGCTGCTGCTTTCGCCGGACAGAATATCAAGGTTCAGGGCCTCTTCGTCAGAATCGATGAGACATTCAAAAAAATTCTGGCAGGCAGCGCCAGGCCGGACGCTTCTTTCGACAGGTCTTCTTCCGGCAGACCCTCTTCCGACAAACCTTCTTCCGACAGGCCCTCTTCCGACAAACCTTCTTCCGACAGGCCTTCCTCCGAGGAACTGGTTCAAAAAAACCGTCTGGAAATCGCGGAGGCGGAAGCGATACAGCAGTCTGCACAGGCAGCCGTCCGTGAACGGGAACAGCTGGAAGAAACCCTTCGGGAAGCAGAACGCAGTCTGAAGAATCTGATGCAGCAGTTTACGCAGATCAGCACAAAGGCAGCGGCCGAAAGCCAGAATGCCCGAAACAAGATCGACCTCTGCCGGACGAAAGCAGCCGCCCTTGCCGGACAGATCTTTTCGGATCCGTCTTTCACAGAGCAGCTTTCAGAGCCGACTTTCCTGTGCGAAACCATCCGCGCAACACAGGAAAAAGCCCGGAAAATCGGGGAGGAGATACAGGCTCTGGAAGAAAAGGCGGCGCGTGCCCTGGCGATAGAACAGGAACTTCCCGTCCGGGAAGAACAAAAAACCGCGCTCGACGCGCAGCTTTCGCAGATCCACCGTGACGCAGCCTCTGCCATGACTTCTTCAGCAGAAAAATGGAACTATGTGCGCAGCCGCGCATCTGCTGTTCTGGGGAATGAAGCGGCTGCTTCCCTGCCGCCGGAAGGAGACGATTTCAAGATATCCGTCCGGCGCACTGCAGATGCCTTTTCGTCACAGGTCCGGGCCGCCCAGGCGTCTGAGGAAAAACAGATCCGGCAGCTGGAAGCGAAAGAAGATCACAGACGACAGCTTACGCAGGATAATACGCTCCTCGAAAACAGGATCCGGGAACTGACGGAAACAACCGTCCGTCTTGCCGGTGAAATCGGAAAAAACCGGCAGAAACGGGACAGTCTCCAGAAGAACATCGAAACGCTGCGGGGAAAACTGCGTTTTGCCGACCGGACCCGGGCAGAACAGGAGATCCGAAGCCTCACAGCGAAACACGATGAAATCATGAAAGCGTCCGGCCAGGCCCGGAAAGCCCTGGAGGACGCCAACACCGTTGTCACGCAGATCCAGGCGCAGCGGCTCGCCCTTCAGGAAGAAATCGAAAAAGCTCCCGCCTTTACACGGGAGCAGGACGAAGCGGCACTGACGGAAACGACGGCCCGGCTGCAGGAAGCAGATTCGCTGACCATCGATGTCAGCGGCCGGATCCGCGCCAACGAGGACGCACGCAGAAGGTTGGCCGGCCACAGGGAACAGGTGCTTGCCGCGGAACAGCGTCATACAGAAATCTGCGCTCTTTCGGACACAGCCTCCGGGGCAACCGGTCTGAAATCCAGAGTCGAACTGGAAACCTATGTCCAGATGTCGCTGTTTGACCGGATTGTCCGCAGGGCAAACAAGCGCTTTTCGATCATGTCCTCCGGTCAGTATGACCTTCAGCGGAGCAACGCCGTCGACGCGGACGGGCGGAGCCATACCGGTCTGGATCTGGAAGTCATCGATCACTTCAACGGAACCACCCGGAGCGTCCGCTCTCTTTCCGGCGGAGAGTCCTTTATGGCCTCCCTTGCGCTGGCGATCGGACTCTCGGACGAAATCCAGTCCACTGCCGGCGGTATCCGGCTCGACACTATGTTTGTGGACGAGGGCTTCGGCTCCCTGGACCAGGATACACTCGATCAGGCCATGAACGCCATGCAGGATCTCACCGACGGCGGTGAACGCCTTGTCGGCATCATCTCTCATGTCGGCGAGCTGAAAGCCCGGATCGGAAAGCAGATCATCGTGACGAAATCCCGGGAGATGGGCAGCCGCACCAGGATCGTGACCGGCGACTGAAGCGGTCACGATTTGAGAAACCTCACAGCCGCTTCCAAACACGCATCCGGTAATAAAGAACCAGCATCAACATTGCCAGGGCCCATGCGGTCGGGTTGACAAAACACAGCTGGTGAAAGGTTCCGTGCGGGATCAGCCACATGGTCCACAGAATGCGGACAATCGATTCCAGAATCCCGTTCAGAGTCGGAATCCCTGCATGCCCCATCCCCTGAATGCTGTTGCGCAGGATCATAATGGCACCGAAGGCCGGCAGGAACAAGGCGATGATCCGAATATACTCTGTCGTCATGGCGATCACCTCGACCTCCGCTGCGCTGACAAAGAGGCCTGCGATGAAGGTCCCGGCGATCTCCAGGATTCCCATGAAAAGCAGTGCGGTCCCTGCCATCAGCAGCAGGCACTGGCGGATCCCGGTTTTGATGTTTTCATATTTTCCTGCCCCGTAATTCTGCCCGCAGAAGTTGGACATGGTCATGCCATAGGCCGCCAGCGGGAAGGAGAACAGGTTCTCCACCTTGCTTGCCGCCGCATAGGCTGCAACCGTTGCTGCGCCGAAGGAATTGATGGCAACCTGCAGGATGATGATACCCGAGGCCGTAAAAACGCCCATCAGTCCGATGGGCAGTCCCAGTTTCAGCATCTGCCAGGCGTCAGCGGGTACAAAAACCCAGTGCCTGCGCTCCAGATGAAGAATCGGATATCTGCGTTTCATGTGCCAGACACACAGGAGGGCCGAAACCGCCTGTGCCAGGACCGTCGCCGCGGCGGCTCCGCGGGTGCCCCAGCCCAGGGCTCCGATGAACAGGAGATCCAGCCCGATGTTCAGCAGGCTGGAAAAGATCAGGAAAAACAGCGGCGTTTTGCTGTCTCCGAGCGAGCGCAGGACCGCCGCGGCCATATTGTAGGCAACGGTGGCGGTTAAGCCCGCCAGAGCCGTCACGATGTACCGCTCCGCATCGGGATAGATCTCCGCGGGCGTGTGCATCAGATGAAGCGTCGGCCCGATCAGCAGCAGGCTGAATACCGTCACCAGAAAAGAGATGGATGCCGAAAGCATGATGGAAAGCGCCAGCCGTTCCCGCAGCTCCTCCTGTTTTCCTGCGCCGAATTTCTGAGCGAGAATAATGGCAAATCCGCCGGCTACGCCATTCGCAAACCAGAGAATCATATTGTACAGCGAAGTTGTCGAACCAACTGCCGCCAGTGCGTTCTTCCCCAGAAGCCTTCCTACGATGATGGTATCTGTCATCCCGTAGAACTGCTGAAACATATTCCCTGCCATAATCGGCAGGGACATCTTCAAAATAGCGGAAAATGGTTTTCCTGTCGTAAGATCCGTCGTCATCTGAATATTTCCCCCTGTGGCTGCCGTATTCCGGAGACAGTCCACGTTCACAACACAAAAAGCGCTTCTTTTACCACTTCATCTCACAGCTTTCACAGGCGGGAAGGAATTGTACAGCAAACGACCCCGGAGAAGTGATCTTCAGGGCCGCTGCAATGTTGGAAAGCCTTGTGGTTTTTATAGTACGATTATTTCTAGTACGATTATTTCGCCTTTTCGAACAGTTCATCCAGAAGTTCTTTCGTCATGGACCCTGTCTGATTATACACAATCTCACCTTTTCTGTTCAGGATGACCGTGTGCGGCAGAACGGACGGCGACGCTCCGCACAGATTGTAGATCGTATTGTCCTCCGAATCGATCGCGCACGGCAGCGAGATCTCCTTCTTCTCCAGGAACTCCGGTACGTCTTCCAGTATATCGGAAGCATGGACAATGAGCACTGCCGCATCTCCCTCGTGGGCCTGCAGGAAGTCCTGGAAGATCGGAAGCTCCTGTACGCAGGGGGCGCAGTAGGTCGCCCACATGTTGAGGATGACAACCTTTCCGCGCTGCTCCGCCAGGTGGAAGGAAGCGCCGTCGATCAGCTCCGTTGTAAAGTCACCCAGCTGCTCTCCGACCGCGATGCCCACTGGCGCTGTGCTGGCATAGGAGGCCTCTCCCTCCGGCGCCGACTCTGCCGCTTCCTCAGACTCTGGCACTGCCGCTGCCTTAGCTGCCGCATGTGCCGCTGTCTCTGTCTCTGACACCTCTGTCGAGTCCGCCGTTGTCTCTGCGTCTGGCACCACTGCCTCAGTCTCCGTCTCTGCCACCGCCTCTGCAGGATGCTGATCTGATGGCGTCTGCTGGCCTGCGGGTGTCTGCTGATCTGCAGCCGGCTGCCCGTCTACGGGCGTCTGCTGGTCTGCAGCAGTCTGCTGGCCTGCGGACGTCTGCTGATCTGCAGCAGTCTGCGCAGCCGCGGATGCCTGCGCATCTGCCGTCTGTCCATTCACAGTCTGCGGCGCTGTTGCCTTCACTCCTGCCTTCCGAACGGAAGGATCGAGGAAATTAAACCACACCAGGGCGAAACACAGGACGGCGAGTGCCGCGCCCCAGGCGATTCTGCCATGTTTTGTGCGTTTCTGCGCAGAATCCGGCCGGTCATCCGCGCATCCGCAGGCGGGAGCGAGGATCGTATACGTTCCGGCCTTCAGGGACAACGCATTCCGACTGCAGGACGACATGCATCTCGCACAATTGATGCACTCATGATCGCCCACATGCCGTACATCCATCTGACAATTGCGGACACAGGCACCGCAGGCGTTGCAGCGGTTCTCATCGACCTTCACACTGACCAGAGCCAGCTTGTTAAACAGGCCATAGATGGCACCGAGCGGACAGATGAACCGGCAGAAAGAACGATAGCAGAAGATGCAGGCCAGGCAGATGATCAGCAGGATCACAAATTTGCGCGTGAACAGGATCTTCAGCATGGAAAAATAGCCTGCATTCTTCGGATTCGCCAGAAGGCCGATGGCGCCTTCGGAAGTGCCCGCCGGGCAGATATATTTGCAGAAGCCCGGAACCGCCAGACCATGACGGATCCCGTACCACATCGGGATCGCAACGACAAAAACTCCCAGAATCACATATTTGAGATAGGAAAGCGCTCTGGTAACGCGGCTCTTCTTTATCTTAGGCGTCGGAATCTTGTGAAGAAGCTCCTGAAGAAAGCCCAGCGGACAGAGCCAGCCGCAGATGGTCCTGCCAAGCGTAAGCCCGAAGATCATAAGAATGCCCAGCACATACCAGCCGGCGCGGTGGCCGGAATAGGCGAGCGCGTTCTGGAGAGAGCCAAGCGGGCAGGCGCCGACGGCGCCGGGGCAGGAATAACAGTTAAAGCCCGGCACGCAGACAGCCTTTGCCTTACCCTGGTAGATTTCTCCCTGGATGAATCCCCGCAGGTGTGCATTATAAAGAAGCGCACTGTAAAGCTGGATCAGTTTTCGTTTCGATG
>CACXHD010000160.1 GCA_902767335.1 uncultured Lachnospiraceae bacterium | reverse complement strand
TGCGGAGCACTATAGTCAACGTCAGATTATTTCTGACGTTGACTATAAGTCTGCGTAAACCGTGGATCCCGTCTTCGTTCCTGCCGGTATTGTCTGCTTATGAGGTATAAGGGGCATGAGGGCTGTGAATAGAGTAACAGAAAAGCACTGCTATTCCCTGTCTCCCCGTACAGAAAAATTCCTCTTGACAGGAATGTTCATGTGTATTATAGTCTTACTGTATTAATCAGTTAATACAGTAGTACATTGATACAAGAGCGGAATACGACAAGGAGTCATGCCATGTCATGGAGTTTTAAAGAAGGGATTCCGATTTATCAGCAAATCATGCAGATCCTGCAGATCGGAATTGCCGGAGGTGTTTATCCGCCGGGCAGTAAGATGCCGGGGGTCCGGGATCTGGCAATGGAAGCCGGCGTCAATCCCAATACGATGCAGCGTGCCCTCGCGGAACTGGAGCGTACGCAGCTGCTCTACACCTTGAGAACCAACGGCAGGTTTGTGACGGAAAATGAAAACCGGCTTGCGGATCTGCGTTCTGAACTGGCTTCTTCCTATATAAAGGAAATGCTGGAAAAGATGTACCGCCTCGGATATACCGATGCGCAAATTCTGGAAACTCTGAAAAATGCGGTATCCAACCATTCCGGATCCGAAGAAGGGAGTAAAGATGATTCGATTTGAATGTAAAAATCTTACAAAAAGATATGGAAAACTGACGGCTCTGGATCATGTTGATCTGCAGCTCGAGTCAGGAAGAATCGTTGGCCTGCTCGGCCCCAACGGCAGCGGAAAGACCACCATGATTAAAATTGCGAACCGTCTGCTGCAGCCTACGGAAGGAGAAATCCGGATCAACGGAGAGCTCCCCGGACCGGGCTCAAAAGCGGTTGTGTCCTATCTGCCGGACAAGGATTATCTCCCGGAGTGGATGAAGACCGGCCAGCTGCTGGACTTTTTCTGCGACTTTTATGAGGACTTTGACCGTGAACGGGCCGTGGAAATGCTGAGAAATCTGCAGATCTCCGATGATATGCCGATCAAAAAGATGTCAAAGGGAACAAAGGAAAAAGTTCAGCTGATTCTCACGATGAGCCGTCAGGCGGATGTGTATGTGCTGGATGAGCCCATCGCCGGGGTAGACCCTGCAGCCAGAGATTATATCCTGCGGACGATCATCAGCAATTATGCAGAAAACTCGCTGGTCATTATCTCTACGCATCTGATCGCCGATGTGGAGTCTGTACTGGATGAAGCGATCTTTATTAAGGAAGGCCATATTGTACTGCATAAGAATGTAGATGCCATCCGGGAAGAAACCGGTATGAGCGTCGACGGATATTTCAGGGAGGTATTCAGATGTTAGGAAAACTGATTAAATATGAAATCAAAGCATTCGGCAGAATTATGCTGCCGCTGTACGGTATTGCCTTTGCGGTCACGCTGCTGTTTTCCGTTATGATCCGGCTGTCGATGAGCGGCTTTGCCAAAAACCTGATCGATAAATTCGCTGTCATTGCCAGCGTTCTGTTTATCGCCGTTGTCATAGCCGTCATGGTGGTCATGGTGATCATGATTATTCAGAGGTTTTACCGCAATCTCCTGGGGACGGAAGGATATCTGATGTTCACTCTTCCGGTTACGACACTGCAGAACATTCTTTCCAAGCTGCTCACGGCAATCCTCTGGATCCTCATCGGCGCCGTCGTCGGAACCGTCGCCGGACTGGCATCCGTGGCGATTATCAGTAATTACGATGAATTTATCCGGCAGGTCCGGGAAGTCATCACGACCATCCACGGAGAGGGAAATCTGGTCACGGATATCCTGCGGATCGTTGTCGTCTCCCTGATTGGGATGATTGCTTCCATCACAAAGGTGTATGCATCGATTGCCATCGGTCACCAGGTGAGCAATCACCGTGTGTTCGGTGCCGTACTCGCTTACATCGGGATCGGCATCCTGGAAGTGCTGATCACCAGCATACCGGGGATGCGCAATCTGATCGGAACGCAGCTCACAAATGGTTCCTTCCAGAGATTCTTTATCTCCGGCATTCTGGTGTCCCTGCTCCAGATCGTTTTCTACGGAGGCGTCACCTGGTATCTTCTGGACAAGCGGCTGAATCTGGAGTAAAGTATAAACCTGCTTTGTCTGTCGGGCACAGAAGCGAAATATACAAGCAGTAATCGTAAATGACACTTTTGGCGTTCTAATCCTATAAATCTATAAAAACGAGGCTGTGCAGCCTCGTTTTTATTATGCCCGAAAAATGTCCGTTCAAATATATATCTTTTATTGTATGTATTGACATTTCTTTTTGATTGTGATATCCTGTTTTTGTGGCCACACACAACTCTGATCGTTACGTTTCTTCAATCGTCTTTTCAGATGATTGTCCGCCGGTCCGGCAATGTTATCCGTGTATTCAATAAAAAGAGAAAGAGGGATTTGCATGATGAAAAAAAGACTGTTTCATAATTTATCTGTATTTCTGCTGTCTGCCGCCATGCTGGCCGGACCGAATATTCATGCCCATGCTTCCGCCGTGATTAAAAAACCGGTGAAAAGTTCTCCGAATGCCGCCGTTTATTACACGGGGTCGACAACCTATTATTCCATTGACCGCCAGAAATGGAAAACCCTGCCCAGTTCTCTACTTTATAAGTACAAAGCCAAGAAGGATTCCAGATATTACCGTCCGTTGTATTATCTGACCAGCTCCTGGCTGTCCAACAACAAGATGAATCTTACCGTCCATCTCACAAAAAGCCGTTCGAAAAGCGTATCGAAAATTGTCCAGTCCACGCTCGGCGTCTCCAGACCGAATACGAGTCTGGCGACCAGCGTCTCCAGTTCCTACTCTTCCACGGTAAGCAGCAGTTATACGACGGACTATACCTTCGTCATGAAGAATTACAGTAAGGCGTATTATTACAGACCGGCTTTCTTCGGCTATATCTATAAGTACGCGATTGCAAAGACAAACCGTCTCAAAAAGCGGACCGGAATTGTCTACAGTTATACCTTTGACAACGATTCCGGTCTTTACCTGAAACTGGCCTATAAGTAATACAGTGAGGTTTTCTATGCTTTTATTTCAGACACACAAGATTCCGGTTCTTGCCGCCGGACTGATCATTGTTCTGGCCGGCAGCGGCATTGTCAGTCATTTTCAGGCGCAGCCGGATACTTCTTCATCCGGAAATTACTACGGAGGAGGCATGGTCTGCAATGCGGCGCTTCTGTCGGAAGAAACAGATCTGTCCGCTCCGGAGGCATTTTCCTTCTTTTCTTACGAGCTTCCGCTCATTTCGGATCATGAAATCAAGGATCTCACCGTCTCCGACATTCATGTATCCGGTGAAGGGAGCAAAGAAGACGGATATCTGATTCGTCCGGACGGGTATACCTTCGGGGATGTATACCAGGGCTGGTATTATTATTACATTCATCTGAAGGCAGCCATGACACAGGACCATCCGATCTCCCTGACCGTCGACAGCGTCGATCTGATGATTGACCGGCTTCCTTATACATATGTTCCTTATGATATGCGATTTTTCAATACAAGGGGAATGTATGGGGAATACTATACGGACGACGCGGACATATTGTTCTATCATGAACCTCCGGCCATGATCTACAGTCATATTCCGGACGATCCGGACAACCCTGCACAGCTGATCCTGGAAGCAGGCGAGGACTGTACCATAAAAACGATTGAGGTGCCGGATTTTCTGGATATCACGGATCTTTCCTGGAAAATCAACGGGGAAGAAGCTGCGTTTCAGGGGAGTTCACTTCCGGTAAAAAAAGGAGATATCATTGAACTGACGTTTCTTCTGTCCTACCGCGAAGGATTCTCTGATGAAAACCTAATCAAGACCTCAAGGATCCTGTTCTGTGAAGACAAAGAAGGAAAACCGTTTCTGTTCAATGAACCGCAGGGCTTTTCGATCATCGGATTTGAAAATGACGAAATGATCCACAATTATATTGACCGGGAGCTTTCCGATGTATGATCCGCATTCATTTCATAAATCTGTCCGTGGAATTGTTTTCCGCCTGATCCTGCTTCCATTGTCTGTTCTCGGACTGTCCCTGGCGGCGGGATCCGTGCTTCGGGAAAGCAGTCCGTATCAGCTGAAAACAGAAGAAATACAGCAGTCCGGCCAGGGATCCTTATCTTTTGAAACCGATCCGGAGGAATTGTTTCCGGTGACCAGAGGAACCATCAAAGACATCGTCACACTCACGCAGAAGATTCCGGAAGGAACCTATCAAACTTCAAGGATTGTTCTTCGCGGGAAGGAAGCGGAATGCTCTTATCTTCCCGGAGATCTCATCGATCTGCCGGATCTGTCAGATCATCTGCTTCAAAAGGAACGCCCGGGAAATCCGATCCTTTCTGCTCAACGTGCAAGAGTACTGTCCGTCCGAAAAGGAGTCGGTGAATGTATCGTAACCTGCCTTCCGGCCCAGCAGATCACATTGAACGTACAGCTGCCGGAAAATACCCTCAACCGGATCCATGCCTCAACCGAAATTCAGGCAGTCCTGGGGGACTCTATACTGGACGCCTCTGTAGATGCAATCGGGGATCAGGTACAGGATGGATTTTATCCTGTAAAACTGAAAATCTGTGACAGACAGATCATCGGAAGAAACGGATGTACACTAACCATTCAGTTTCTTATGGAAGAAAAAAAGAATGTCCTGAAGGTTCCCGCGGACTGTATTTTTCACGATCAGGAGGAACGTGCATTTGTTCTTCTTTTTACACCTGAGGAAGTACTTTCCGTTCCGGTCGAAGTGGGAATTGTCGAACAGGATATGGTTGAAATCCGTTCCGGTCTTAAAGAGGGAGATCTGCTTCTCCCGGAAGGAAGTGTCTATTGACGGACCTGATTGCATTATCGGATATTTCAAAACAGTATGGTTCCATCCGGATCCTGGATCATTGTTCTCTGCGTGCTTCGCCGGGAGAGTTTGTGATCATCACAGGCTCTTCCGGCAGCGGAAAAAGCACGCTGCTCTATCTGATCGGCCTTCTGGATGATCGTTTTACAGGAAATTACCGTCTCTTTGACAAAGATGTACGTCAGATGTCCGATCCGGAAAAAAGCATTCTTCGAAACACCCGGATCGGATTCATTTTTCAGAATTATCATCTGGTTCCGCATATGAGTGTCCGGGACAATATTCTTCTTCCTTCTTTATATCGAAAGAAGTCCATCTTTCTTTCTGTTTCTGACAGAATGGAAAATCTCCCGGAACTTCTCGGAATCGAAAATCTTCTGGACAGGGATATCTGCGAGCTGTCCGGCGGGCAGAAGCAGAGAATTGCCGTCGCAAGAGCCCTGCTGTATCATCCGGACCTGATTCTGGCAGACGAACCCACCGGAAACCTCGACCCGGACAACACCGCGATCCTTATGGAACTTTTTTTAGAATTGAAACAACAGGGAAAGACCATTCTTATGGTCACACACGATCCATCTCTCCGGCCCTTTGGTGACCGGATTGTAGATTTATAAAGAAGGCTATGACGTATCTTTCGGTCTTATGTACATATATCTGCACAAATCTCCGCCTGCTGATCCACAACAATGTCCGGTTCCGACTGACCATTACCGGCATTTGTATTCCGCTGGCGCTTTACCTGTTCTGTACGGAATGTCTGAATTCTTACGCGGAACTGTCTTACGAGAGAATACGGATCTTCGGAGAAAATACATATCTCGTCTCTTCCGAAGGACCCGCGGATCTGTCGGCAGCTTCTCTGAAACTGACCGAACAAAATCAGCCGTATCAGCTCACAAAAATTCTGAATCAGGAAAAGGGCATCCGAAAGTATCGGTTTTTCCGTCGGCATCCGGTTACCGTAAATCTGCACTTTCAGGAGGTGTCCGGAGATCTGTCAAACGGTTATATTCCCTATGAAACAGAGGACGGGATATATTGTTCAGAACAGAAGCTATTTTGCGGATCCTGGTTTCCGAAAGAAAGCAGCGAGACTCTCTGCATCCTGGAACGAAGCACGGCGGTCCTTTTAACCGGCACTGAACATGCAGAAGGACAGTATATAACTTATATCGACCATAATGAATATAAATTCATGCGGATCTGCGGGGTTATGGAAGACCTCCCGGACACGTCGCTGGACAACCTCTCCATCAACCGCAGATGCCGGAGTCTGCTGCTCGATGACGGCACACCCGTCATCACAGACCGGCGGGTTTGGATCAATCAAAGGATCTCCACTCCCGGAGACTGTACCTGTATTTATTTATTTCCGGAAGATACGGCTAAAGCAGGGAAAGAAACTCTCCGCCATGTTCCATGGCCGCAGAATGTTTATTCCTGTTCCGATCAGGAGAGTCTGACGGAAGAAACAAAAGATACGCAGCAGGCCGTCTTTCTTCTTTCCACAGGTCTGCTCTTCTTCCTGATCCTCATCAGCGGATGTATGATTATGAACACCATGCACTTCTCTGTCTGTGAACGGGTCCTTGAGATCGGGATCCGAAGAGCGGTCGGGGCCGGAAAAAGGGACATCCTGTTTCAGTTTCTTGCGGAAGGATGGTTTTTCGCACTGTATGGAACCTTTCTTTCCTGCAGTATCGCTTCTGCCGGCCTGTCCATTGTCAGCATTGCTTCGTTTTTTGTTCCGGATCTCCATCTTCATCCGGTTCTGCATTTTCGTTCTGTCCGAATGGTTCTGTTTCTTTCATCGGTGCAGACGGTCCTGTTTTCCCTGCAGCCGTCGCTGCACGCTGCCTCTCTGCAGCCGGTGGAGGCATTGATTTCAGAATAACTATATTTCCTATAAAGCAAAAAGGGGAGAGGCCTGAATGCCTCTCCCCCGTATAACTGTCAGATCACTGCTTTTTACCCTGGTTGGCAACCGCCTGCATCTTCGCATTGATTGCTTCCTGGTCTCCAAGATAATAATGACGGATTACATTGAAATCATCGTCAAACTCATATACCAGCGGAACTGCGGTCGGAATATTGACGACGATGATCTCTTCCTTGCTCAGGTTGTCAAAATATTTCACCAGAGCGCGGAGTGAGTTTCCATGGGCTGCGATCACAACACGTTTTCCTTCTTCCATATCCTTTTTGATCACTTCTTCGAAGAAGGGAACCACACGCTCGATGGTCGTCTCAAGGCTCTCATTTGCGGGCAGGAAAGAAGGATCTACATCTCTGTACATAGCCTGCTTTGTCGCGCTGCGTTCATCATCAGCATCCAGTGCGGGCGGCTTGACATCAAAGGATCTTCTCCAGATCTTGACCTGGTCCTCACCATATTTTTCCGCAGTTTCCGACTTGTTCAGTCCCTGAAGAGCACCGTAATGACGCTCATTCAGCTTCCATGTTTTCACGACCGGCAGCCAGTTTCTGTCCATCTCATCCAGCACATGATTGAGCGTATGGATTGCGCGCTTCAGATAAGAGGTATAGCATACATCGAAATCATAACCTTCCTCTTTCAGCGTTCTTCCTGCCTGTTTTGCTTCCTCATGTCCTTTTTCACTCAGATCAACATCCATCCAGCCTGTGAACAGGTTGAGTTTATTCCATTCGCTTTCACCATGTCTTACGAGTACGAGCTTCATCATG
>CACXHD010000159.1 GCA_902767335.1 uncultured Lachnospiraceae bacterium | reverse complement strand
CGACGGTGATATCGTATCCGTCTTCTCTGGGCACCCCGTTGGTTCTGCCGCCCAGACCGTCTGTGACAACCCGCAGCTGGCGGTCATTCATGTCGACGCAGCGCCGCCAGGTAATCTTCCGGGGATCAATATTCAGTTCATTTCCCTGGTAAATATGATTGTCAATCATGGCCGCCAGCAGATTGTTGGCAGCGCCGATCGCATGGAAGTCTCCGGTAAAATGCAGATTGATATCTTCCATCGGAACAACCTGGGCATGTCCTCCGCCGGCAGCGCCTCCCTTGATGCCGAACACCGGTCCCAGAGAAGGCTCCCGGAGCGCGACGCAGGTTCTCTTGCCGATCGCGGACAGTGCGTCTGCCAGTCCGACCGAAGTCGTCGTCTTCCCTTCTCCGGCCGGCGTCGGATTGATCGCGGTCACCAGGATCAGTTTTCCGTTTTCTCTCTCACTCCGGCGCAGGAGATTGTAATCGATTTTTGCTTTGTATTTCCCGTACTGTTCCAGATATTCGTCGTCAATTTCCAGTTTTTTTGCGATCTGTGTGATTGGCAGCATTGGGGTTTCCTGAGCAATTTCAATGTCAGACTTGATTCCCATTCGTTCGTGTTCTCCTTTCCGGAATGCATTTGTTATTTCGCTTTTGTTAACAGTTCTTCCATGACCGCAATGGGGAAGACATACTTCTTATTGCAGAAATGGCAGGCGACTTCCACCGGTTTTCCCTCGTGGATCATGGATCGGATTTCCTCCCGTCCGATACTGATCAGTGCCTGCTCCACGCGGGCGGCGCTGCAGTCACAGCGCCAGGAAAGCGGGACTTTCTCCGTGATCTCAAGGTCCATGTCTCCCAGCAGCTGTCCGAGAATCTCCTCCGGACTCATTCCCGCATCCAGCATCGCCGTCACGGAGGTGACTCCCTGCAGAGACTGTTCCAGCCGGAGGATCGTCTCTTCCGGTGTATCCGGCATCAGCTGGATAATAAATCCCCCGGCACGGCGGACCGTGTTGTTTTTCTCCATGAGGACCCCCAGGCCGACGCTGGAAGGAACCTGCTCCGATACTGCAAAATAGTAGGTCAGGTCTTCCGCGATCTCCCCGGTCTGAAGATCACAGCTGCCCATATAGGGTTCCTTCAGGCCGAGATCCCGTATTACCTGAAGCGTACCCTTTCCCACAGCTCCGGAGACATCCAGTTTTCCTTTGCTGTTGGCATGAAGCATAACATGCGGCTCGTAGACATAGCCCTTCGCATGACCCCGGGAATCCGCGGTGACCACAATGCCCCCGATCGGCCCGTCTCCATGCACCTGCAGGGTCAGCAGGTCCTTTTCCCCCTTCATCATGCAGCCCATCATTGCGCCGCCGGTCAGCAGCCGTCCCAGGGCTGCGGTGGCAGCCGGGCTGGTATCATGCGCGCGTCTGGCGCTCTCGACCATGTCTCTGGTCGTTGCGGCAAACGCACGGATCTGATCATTTGAAGCGGTTGCTCTTACCATATAGTCCATTGCTTGTTCCCTTCTTTCCAGTCATTTTGACCGCCTCTGACAAACATGCTGTCTTTACAGGCGGATCCCGGCAAAATCAATGATCAGTCCGCCCAGGACACCGCAGACGTAGAGGATCCCCGTCAGAGAAAGATTGTCCCTGCGCTTCCGGTTGTTCCGGTACAGGACCAGCAGGCCCACGCCCGCGCCGACCAGAAGTCCGGACATCATGGCACCGGCGCTCATGCCGCCTTCTAGATACAGCGAGGTAATCACAACCGAGGCCGCACAGTTGGGGATCAGGCCCATCAGACCGCCGATCAGTTCCCCGGTTACCCGGCGGTTCAGGAAGAGCGATTTCAGAGCCTCCTCCCCCACCAGGCCGATTACAAGATTCATTGCGAACGTGACAGCCAGCAGAAACAGGCACGTGTTCACCGTGTGTTTCCAGGCGGAGCGGAGAATGCTCTCATCGCAGTCGCAGTCATCCTGTTCACACAGGTCGTGGATGCTTTCCCCGATCCGCCGGATATTAAAACGGCGGAACAGAAAATCCACGGCGAAACCGAACACCACGCCGGCCAGTGCCTTGATCAGCAGGATCCTAAGGATCGTCTCCGTCCCCACATGCGTTGAAATCATGATTGGAAGCATCTCATCCGAAGTGGAAAGAAACACCGCGATCATGGTCCCTGCCGTAATGACTCTGCCTGCATACAGGGAAGCAGCTGCCGCCGAGAAGCCGCATTGCGGAATAATCCCCAGAATCCCGCCCGGAAGGGGCCCGAGCCGGTCCGCTTTCCGGATCAGCGCAAGCGTCTTCTCCTGCACCCGATGTTCCAGATATTCCATCAGCAGGTAGGTTGCAAACAGAAACGGCAGTATTTTAACAGTGTCAAGCAGGGCGTCCAGTCCCGCGTCCAGTATGAGTTCCGGCATATAATCCCCTTCCCGGCTGCCGCAGATTACGGTACAATTTCGTTTTCCTTTTCCCGGAGTTTCTGTGCGATGGAAGACAGCTTCGCCAGGCGGTGGTTGACTCCGGATTTTCCGATGGGCGGATCCATCATGGCTCCAAGATCCTTCAATGACAGATCCATATTCTCCAGACGGATCTGCGCCATCTGCCGCAGCGGCTCCGGAAGCGAAGAAAGTCCGGCTTTGTCCCGGATGTATTCGATGTCCTGTATCTGCCGCATGGCAGCATCCACCGTTCTTCCGATATTCGCCGTTTCGCAGTTCACCCGGCGGTTTACATCATTGCTGATTTCCCGCAGAATCCGGATGTTTTCCAGGTCCATGAGTGAGCGCACCGCTCCCATCACGCCCAGAACGTCGACGATCTGCGTACCTTCCTTCAGATACAGTACATACTGGGATTTCCTCGGGATGATCCGGGCGTCGAGATCGAACTGTGCACAGATATCCTGCAGCAGCTGCGCCTTCTCCATCGACGGGCAGGCGATCTCGAAATGATAGAACCTGCGCGGATCGCTGATCGCGCCGGCCGCAAGGAAGGCTCCCTTCAGATAAGCTCTCCGGCAGCAGTTTCTCCGCAGAATGCTGTTCTCCGCAAGGGACAGCTGCTCCCCGACATCGATCAGTTCTCCCGACGGGCCGTCACAGATCAGGGAGCATGCGCGCAGTACCTGCTGTGTATCCGCATGTCCGGTAACCGCAACACAGTAAACCCGGCTTTTCGCATACAGCCGGATCCCCGTCTGCGCGGTGATGGCAAAGACTTCCCGCAGAAGTCTCTCGCTCTCCAGCGCCACATATTTATTTTCTGTATGGATCCGGAGCGCCAGCCGGTCAGACACCAAAACCGTCACGCCCTGGCACAGCGTAATCACAGCTGCCAGCTCTGCTGTTTTACAATGTTTCCCGCCGTCTGTCAACTGCGAGAGTTCTTTTTTTACATCACTCGAAAATGACATTGCTTACAGTCCGATCCCCAGCATTTTCACTTCCGGCTCCAGAAGGACGCCGGAAGATTGATAAACCCGTTCCCGTATCTGCTTCATCAGTTCGCAGACGTCGGCTGCCGAAGCACCGCCTTTGTTCACCACAAAGCCGCAGTGTTTCGGAGATACCATCGCTCCGCCCACACAAAAACCGGACAGTCCGGCTTCCATGATCAGTTTTCCCGCGAAGTTTCCCTCCGGCCGTTTAAAAGTACTTCCGGCACTCGGCAGATCCAGCGGCTGTTTTGAAACACGTTTTTCCTTCAGTTCCTCCATTCTGCCGCGGATTTCTTCTTCCTTTCCTTCTTTCAGACGCAGCACGGCCCCCAGCACAACATACGCTTTTTCGGCGACAATGCTGGTGCGGTATCCGAACTGCATCCTGTCTCCGGGCAGGACCCGGACCTCTCCGTCCGGCGTCATTACCGTCACCGTTTCCGTCACATCCTTCAGCTCTCCGCCGTAGGCTCCTGCGTTCATCACTGCGGCTCCGCCGATGGTTCCGGGGATCCCGGAGGCAAATTCAAATCCGGTCAGAGATGCGCGAAGGGCCTCTTTCGAAATCGAGGAAAGCAATGCGCCGGCCTGTGCATTCACAGTGTCGCCCGAAACCGTTACCCGGGACATCTGTTTTCCCAGCTGAATCACAACACCGTGCCACCCTTCATCGGCAATCAGAAGGTTTGTTCCGTTTCCGATGATATAGTAAGGGGCCTTTTGTTCCCGGCATAAAGCCAGAGCCTCCCCCAGTTCCTCCGCCGACGAAGGCATGACAAACAAATCCGCCGGCCCGCCGATGCGAAAGGAGGTATGCAGTCTCATGGGTTCGTCTGCAAGCACCCGGTTTTCCCCGAGGCGGGATCTGAGCGCCTGCTTCAGTTTTTCCGGAACCCGTTCCCTTTGTCCTGCTGTCTGCTTCTGTTCCATATCTGTCCTGTTCTCCGATCTGAAAATCTTCTCTTCAAGATCCGTCATGTCTTTCCTCAGTGTTTCCTCAGGATTCCGCTCGCAGCGATGCTCTCCACGGCTTCCTGCAGCTTTTCGCAGGGAAGCACCAGCGCAAACCGTACATACTGTTTCCCCAGACTTCCGAAGCTGCTGCCCGGCGTACAGATCACGCCGCTTTTTTCCATCAGTTCCAGACAGAACGCATCGGAATCCGTATAGCCCTTCGGAAGCGGAGCCCAGACAAACATCGTCCCCTCACTGCGCGGCACCTCCCACCCGATGGACGTCAGGCCATCGCAGAGGGTATGGCACCGTTCCTCGTAGATCTCACACTGTCTGACGGCATCCTCCAGCGGCAGCTTCAGCGCGGCAATCGCCCCATACTGTACCGGGAGGAAAATACCGTAGTCGATCTGGGAACGCACGGCCTTAAACCGTTCGATCACCGAAGCGTTCCCGACGACAAAGGACATCCTCGCCCCTGTATAATCAAAGGTCTTGGACAGGGAATAGAATTCAATTCCCACTTCCCTGGCGCCGGGCCAGGAGAGGAAGGATTTCCCTTCTCTTCCGTCAAAAATGATATCCGCATAGGCGCTGTCATGCAATATGACAATATTGTTTTCTCTGGCGAAGCGGATCAGTTCCTCATAGAAGGAATCCGGAGCGCATTTGCAGAGCGGATTGCCCGGATAACTCACCACCATCAGTTTCGCGCGTTTTCGGATTTCCTCCGGTATCGCTTCAAAATCCGGCAGGTACCGGTTTTCCGGCAGCAACGGATATTCCCAGATTTTTGCGCCGCAAAGCTCCGGGCCGATCTTAAACACCGGATACCCGGGATTCGGCACCAGGACCACATCCCCGGGATCGCACAGCGGCAGCGCGATGTGTGCCATTCCCTCCTGGGATCCATAGACGGACATGATCTCCTCCGGCGCCAGATCCACATGGAAACGCCTGCGGTAAAAATCTGCGACCGCATCCTTCAGTTCCGGCAGGTCCGTCAGGGAATAGCGGTAGTTTTCCGCATGGGATGCCGCTTCCGACACAGCCTCCATAATCGGCTTCGGAGTCGGAAAGTCCGGTGTCCCGATGGAAAGATTGTAGATGGTTTTTCCGCTGCGCTGCAGTTCCTTCTTCTTTTCATCCAGAATGGTAAAAATCCCTTCGCCAAACTGTTCGCTTCGTTTTGAGAACTGAATTGTCATTTCCTGCGTCGTTTCCTTTCCTGTTTCCTTCCCGGCTTCGACGATCCGCAGCCGTCTCTCCAGCAGCGCGGTCAGTGCCATGGCCAGCAGGCACAGCAGACTCAGCACCGTTCCGGCATAGAAGCCGCCGGGTATATATTTCAATGATATTACATGGTTTCCGGCCTTCAGTTCCAGTCCGGTCAGCATGCCCCCGATTCTCAGCGGTTCCGCCTGCTCTCCGTCCACCAGCACCTGCCAGTTTTCGCTCCAGGGCACGGTGAGCAGCAGGATCCCGTCTTTGGATGCCGTAATCTCGCCCTGCAGACGGTTTCCGCTGACCTGGACGTTCTCCAGCATGTCCCGGGCGAGCAGATCCGTCACTTCCTGCACATCATCGTTTCTGCACAGATAGACGTAAACGTCCTGCCCGGTCAGACTGTT
>CACXHD010000158.1 GCA_902767335.1 uncultured Lachnospiraceae bacterium | reverse complement strand
GCATCAGGCTGGTGCCAGTAAAGGACCCGTGGGCTTAAAAACTCATGGACGATTTATAAATATCAACTATATGTTGATAAACAGCCAATGCAGAATGACCGATTGCAGGATGCAAATGCAGGAAGACTGGCTGTGAGAGGAAAATGCAGAAAGACTGGCTGCGGGAGGAAAATGAAAAAGACCGATTACAGCGAAAAAGGGGAATCGTTTATGCTGGAATTAAAACAGTTTTCAGACCGGATCTGGTACTCGATGTTTGAAGAAGAGAGGGATCGACCCTGCCTGGGATATATTCGCGGTGACCGATGGAGTGTCGCAGTGGACGCCGGACATTCGGATGCACATGTGGAAGAATTTTATGATGCGCTGGAACAGGCGGGTCTGCCGCTGCCTTCTTTGACGGTAATCACACACTGGCACTGGGATCATTCTTTCGGGATGCACCGGATTCACGGTCTCTCTGTGGCAAATGCGGCGACCAGCCAGTATCTGCGGGATTTTGCGGTGCGGGTCGCGCATGAGGGAGAGGACGTATTTCTTTCCCTTGACGAGAGTATCCGTAAAGAATATGCCGGAAACCGTCCGGTTGTGATTGTGCCGGCCGATCTGGTTTTTGAAAATGCGATGGGTCTGGATCCCGGCGGGGTGCAGGTACGGCTGCTGCGAAGCATTTCGCCCCATACGGATGATTCGACGCTGGTTTTGATTCCGGAGGAGCGCTTCCTGTTTTTCGGGGATGCTATAAGCGGGGTTTTTCCGACCTGGGAAAGGGATCCGGTGAAAGCGGCGCAGCTGGGGGATTCGATCCGTAAGCTGGAGGTCAGTCATTGTCTTGGAGGACACTGGCCGCTGATGTCAAAGCGAGAGATTCTGGATGATTTGTATGAAGGCTAGATTACATGATGACAGCGCCAGAAGGACATAGCCGAATCAAGAGGAGAAACAGCATGGACAAGAAATTTACGATGAAGAATTCTCTGCATGAGATTCTGACAGAAGCGAGAGAAGGGATCAACCTGTTTTTTCCGAAGGAAATGCTTCCGTTTTTCCCGGAGAAGTATCACACCCTTCCGATGGAGGAGTGGGTAAAGGATTTTCGGATGCCCTGGGGAGCCCCGTTCGATGGCGAGGCGCTTCTGGAGGACGCAAACCGTCTGGAGGATGCCGGCAGGTACTGGGAGTGGGTTCCGCTCTGGGTTCAAGAGGAAGAACTGACTATTGAGAGTAATGATCTGCATTCGGTGAGCCTGATGATCCCGAAATGTACGCTTGAGGGAGTCCGTCCTGCAGTGCTGATCTGCCCGGGTGGCGGCTATGCGAATATTTCGTTCCACAGCGAGGGCCTCGAGACGGCGAAACACCTGGAACAGGCCGATTACCGCACATTTATCCTGAACTACCGGGTTCATCCGAACCTGTTCCCGGCGCCTCAGATGGATCTGGCGCTGGCAATCAAACATCTTCGGGCAAATGCGGAAAAATATCAGATTGATCCGGAGAACCTGATGATCCTCGGATATTCCGCCGGCGGACATTTATGTGCTTCGACCGCAGCGCTGCGGGAGGAGATCAATGAGAAACTCCAGGAGGAACTGGAGAAAGAGCGCCCGGATCTGGCTGCGGCGTACCGGGATATTTCGATTCGTCCGGACAAGATCTGTCTGGGCTACCCGGTGATCGGTTTCCTGCAGGATGGGCATGAAGACAGCTTCCGGATGCTGACCGATGGAAATGAAGCCCTTCGGGAGCATCTCTCCGTCGAAAAACAGATCGACCCGGATTATCCGATGACTTTCCTCTGGACCTGCGCGGATGACTCCCTGGTTCCACCGGTGAATACAGAGTATATGCGGGCGGCTTTGGAAGAAGCAGGCGTTGATCATCTGTGTCTGGTCTATCCCCAGGGAGAGCACGGATGCAGCCTAGGAACCGGGACATCTGCGGAAGGCTGGATGGATGAGATGCTTGCATTTATGAATCCGGAAGAGTAAATAAGGAGTTAATAAAGAGGGCGGACAGATCCACGATGTTAAGAGGATCTGTCTGCCCTTCTTGAGGTATCCGGCGGACGGATCCGCCGGATATTCTGGTTCAGTCCGCCCGCTCTGACTTTTGTGGCAGACGAAAACGCAATATTAAGAGGATTCGTCCGCCTGTTTTCTCCGCGCCTCCATCTTCGCCAGGAACTCCGGACCGTAGCCATAATGCTCGACGACGAAATCCAGATCCTTGTCCCCGCGGCCGGAGAGATTGACAATTAACGATCCGGTGAGACCTTTCCGGGCAACCTTGATGGCGTACGCCAGAGCGTGGGAACTTTCGATCGCCGGGATGATTCCCTCGTGCCGCGAGAGCAGGAACAGCGCTTCGATGGCTTCTTCATCGTCGATGGTCGTATATTTGACGCGGTCCAGCTCATGGAGCAGTGCGTGTTCCGGACCGGCGGCCGGGTAATCGAGACCGCTGGCATTGGAATAGACTGGGGCGGGATCGCCGTTTTCATCGGCCAGCATGATGCTCTTGAAACCGTGCATAATCCCTTCCTGCCCGTAACTGATGGAGGCAGCGTTGTCGCCGAGTTTCGGCCCTCTGCCGAGCGGCTCCACGCCGATCAGTTCCACCGGATCCGCCAGGAACGGGGTAAACATGCCGATGGAATTGGAACCGCCGCCGACACAGGCGATGACCTCATCCGGAAGATGGCCTGTCTGGGAGATAAACTGTTCCCTTGCTTCCTCACCGATACAGAACTGGAAGTCACGGACCATCAGAGGGAAGGGATGCGGGCCGGCAGCCGTGCCGATGCAGTAGACGGCATCCTTGTATTCTTTTGAGTAAGCCATGAATGCCGCATCCACCGCTTCCT
>CACXHD010000157.1 GCA_902767335.1 uncultured Lachnospiraceae bacterium | reverse complement strand
GGGCTGATAACCCACTGCGGACGGCATGCGGCCGAGCAGTGCGGAGACCTCCGAGCCTGCCTGCGTGAAACGGAAGATGTTGTCGATGAACAGCAGCACGTCCTGATTCTTTTCATCACGGAAATACTCCGCCATCGTCAGTCCGGACAGGCCGACTCTCATACGCGCTCCGGGCGGCTCATTCATCTGCCCGTAGACCAGCGCCGTCTTATCGATAACGCCGCTTTCCTTCATCTCGCCGTACAGGTCGTTGCCCTCACGCGTGCGCTCGCCGACGCCGGTGAAAACCGAAATTCCGCCGTGCGCCGTAGCAACATTATGGATCAGTTCCATGATCAGAACGGTCTTTCCTACGCCGGCGCCGCCGAACAGACCGATCTTGCCGCCCTTTGCATACGGGCAGATCAGATCGACGACCTTGATGCCGGTCTCCAGAATCTCCGTCGCCGGCGTCTGGTCTTCGTAGGAAGGTGCCGGACGATGAATCGCCCAGCGTTCTTTCGCCTCCGGTGCAGGCAGATTGTCCACCGGCTCGCCCAGCAGATTAAATACCCGGCCGAGGCATTCTTCGCCCACCGGCACAGTGATCGGGCCGCAGGTGTCCTTCGCCTTCATCCCGCGGACCAGACCGTCCGTCGAGTTCATCGCGATGCACCGCACCGTGTTGTCCCCGATCTGCTGAGCTACTTCTGCGGTCAGTTTCCTCCCGTTGACTTCTATCTCAATGGCATTGAGCAGTGCCGGCAGTTCGTCGTGCGCGAACCGGATATCCAGCACCGGCCCGGTGACCTGTATCACCTCGCCAATGTGTTTTTCGCTCATCCTTTGTCTCCTTAAAAAAACAGTTTACAGTCCTTCTGCGCCGGCCACGATCTCCGTGATTTCCTGCGTAATGCTGGCCTGTCTTGCACGGTTGTAATACAGATTCAGCTTCTCGATCATCTCACCCGCGTTTTTCGTCGCCGCATCCATTGCATTCCGCCGGGCGGCCAGCTCGCTGGCCACGCTGTCGCAGACCGCTCCATAGATCAGGCCTGCCAGATATTCCGGCACAATCGCATCAAACACTTCGGACGCGGAAGGCTCATAGAGGATCAGATCCCGGATCCTGCGGATGGAATCCTCCCCGGTATCCGCCGCCAGATCCATCAACGGCAGAATCGGGAAGGATTCCGGCCGCTGTGTCAGCATGGACACAAAGGTCGTGTAACACAATTCCACATGGCCGTAACGGCCTTCCTTGAAATCTCTGCAGATGATGTTTGCGATGGAGAAGCAGTCCGACACGCCGATATGTGCAATCTGATTGAATTCGTCGGTCACACAGTCCGGCACTTTTCTTACGGCATACTCGACAATCTTCTTGCCGATCGGAAGAACAGCGCATTCTTTTCCTTCCGATGCCGCCTCAAAGCAGCGGATCACCCCGGAATTGTAGCCTCCGGCCAGTCCTCTGTCCCCGCCGATCACAATATAGCAGGTCTTCGGATTCGCACTCTCCCGGACATACCCGGAGGTAAAGTCCGTATTGCCGTTGGCGATATCCACCAGCGTATCGTGCAGTTCCTCAAAATACGGCCGGCAGGCGATCGCCCGGTCTCTGGCTCTGCGCAGCTTGGAGGATGCCACGAGTTCCATCGCTTTTGTGATCTGCATTGTGCTCTGCACACTGCGGATCCGCAGCTTCACTGCCTTCATATTGGAAGCCATAAAGCAGCTCCTCCTCCCTGTCAGGCACCCTTACGGGCAACAAAATCTTCTGTGTAACGGGAAAGGGCGCTCTTTAATTTCTCTTCCGTGCCTTCCTCCAGCTTTCCGGTGCTGCGGATCTCTTCCATCGCAGCGGCTCCGTCGCCGTCGGAATCCAGGAACAGGTACAGACCCTCCTCGTATTCTTTTACATCTTCCACCTCGACCTGGATCAGGTAGTCCTTCGTCACGGCATAGATCAGAGCGATCTGCTTCTCGACCGCGATCGGGGAACTCTTGCCCTGTTTCAGCACTTCCACGATCCGGGCGCCCTGCGCCAGACGGGCCTTGGTATCTGCATCCAGGTCGGAACCGAACTGCGCGAAACTCTGCAGCTCACGATACTGGGAATACAGCAGCTTCAGGGAACCGGCCACCTTTTTCATTGCCTTGATCTGCGCATTGCCGCCGACACGGGATACCGAAATACCCGGGTTTACGGCCGGCATGATACCGGAATGGAACAGCTCGGTCTCCAGGAAAATCTGTCCGTCTGTGATGGAAATTACATTTGTCGGAATATATGCCGATACATCGCCTGCCTGCGTCTCGATGATGGGCAGTGCCGTCATGGATCCGCCGCCGTGTGCTTCATCCAGCTTCGCGGCGCGCTCCAGCAGTCTGGAATGCAGGTAGAATACATCGCCCGGATACGCTTCACGTCCCGGCGGTCTGCGGATCAGCAGGGAAAGGGCACGGTAAGCCACCGCATGTTTGCTCAGATCATCGTAGATGATCAGTACATGCTTCCCGTTATTCATGAAATACTCACCGATCGCGCAGCCTGTATAGGGCGCGATATACTGCAGCGGGCTCGCCTCCGAAGCGGTCGCCGCCACAACCACCGTATACTCCATCGCGCCGCCGTCCGCGAGCTCTTCCACCAGGGACGCCACCGTGGAACGCTTCTGTCCGATTGCGACGTAGATACAGATTACATTTTTGCCCTTCTGGTTGAGGATTGTATCCACGGCGATCGTCGTCTTTCCGGTCTGGCGGTCGCCGATGATCAGCTCACGCTGTCCGCGTCCGATGGGAATCATCGAGTCAATGGCCTTAATGCCGGTCTGCAGCGGCTCGAACACCGGCTGCCTCTCACAGATGCCCGGAGCCGGGCTCTCGATGGGCCGGAACTGGTCGGTTTCCACCGGTCCCGCACCGTCAATGGGCTGTCCCAGGGCATTGACCACACGGCCAAGCATCTTATCTCCTACAGGTACCGATACGACCTTTCCGGTACGTTTGACCGTTTCGCCTTCTCCGATGGCTGCATCCGTGGAAAACAGAACAATGGAAACGCTGTTCTCCTCCAGATTCTGCGCCATGCCGTAGCTTCCGTCCTCAAACTCAAGCAGTTCGCCTGCCATACAGTCTGTGAGGCCGCTTGCTCTCGCGATCCCGTCACCCACCATCAGAACCGTACCCGTGTCACTCTGCCGGATCGCATTGTCATAATGCTTGATCTGGCTGCGTATTACCCTGGATATTTCTTCTGGTTTTAATTGCATGCCTAAACCTCCATGGCCGGCCGTCTCCGGCCGGTCGCGCATAAATGCGCATACCAACGATTTCTTATAAACTGGCCTCGCTCAGCTTTCTCGAAATGCCGGAAAGTCTTCCGCGCACGGAACCGTCCAGCTCTTTGCCGTCCAGCTCCACCTTGAGACCGCCGATCACATCCGGATCCGTCCTGACATCCATCAGCACATGCTTTCCGCTCATGATCTCCAGTTTCCCTTTCAATGCTTCCTCCTGCGCCGCAGTCAGAGGCAGGGCACTGTACACGACCGCCTGCACGATATTCCGGTCAATCCGGTATCTTCTGACATATTCGTCACAGCATCCGTAGAAGTCCCCGAGAATCCTGCGCTCGCAGAGCAGCTTGATAAAATTGATCAGATAGTGCTCCGCATCCGAAGGTTTTTCCGGAGATCCGCTGCCGGCAAGCAAAGCCTCTTCCACGAGGTGCTGCCGCTCGGCAAGGGGCAGGGACGGTTCCGCAAGCAGGTGCAGATATCCCGGATTTTCCCGGAAAATCCCGCGTACCTGGGAAAGTGCGTCCTGCATCTCATCTACGCATCCTTCCTCTACAGCGAGGTCATATAGACTGCTTCCGTATAATCTGGCGGAATTTGTCATGTTGCCTCACCCACATTCTCAATAAATTCATCAATCAGCCTGCGGTGATCCTCCTCGCTGATTTCGCGCTCGATCACCTTACCGGCGATCTCCATCGCCACAGAACCGATTTCATTTTTAATATCATTGACAGCCTTCTTCTTTTCCTGCTCGATATCGGCCTGTGCCTTTTCGCGCATACTCCGGGCTGCCTCTCCCGCTTCACGCAGGATCTCTTCGCTGCGGGCATCTGCACTGCGCTGAGCGTTCGTGAGTATCTCACTGGCTTTCTCTCTCGCCTGCGCCATGTCCTGCTCGTAGCGCTCCTTCATCTCCTGAGCCTCGCTTCTCGCATCCTCAGCCTCTTTGATCTTTGCATCTGCTTTCGCCCTACGCTTCTCCAGCACTTCATTGATCGGCTTAAACAGAAACCGTTTGATCAGATAGGCTTGAATGAACAGATTGAGGATCTGCGCGACAAGCGTCCAGGGGACGAGTGTTACCAAATCCTGTACCTGCATGGTCATATTCCTCCGCTCAACTGTCTCCTTTGCGATTCATCAGCAACGATGCAACGGATCAGCCGAGGAGGTTCATAAACATGTTCGGTGCAACGAAAATCAGCAGCAGCCCGGTAACAAAACCATAAATACCGGTGGTCTCGGCGATTGCGCAGCCAAGAAGCATGGTGGATGTGACATCGCCCTTGCACTCCGGCTGACGGCCGATGGCTTCGAGCGCTTTCGCCACAGCGTTGCCTTCACCAATACCAGGTCCGATACCTGCGATCAGCGCGCATCCGGAACCAATCCCGCATCCAGCCAGTGCAATACCTTTTGCCAATACTGTGAAATCCATAGTGTTTCCTCCATCTTTCCATAATCAGATTATTTTACATCAGCGTTTTCCAGGAGCAGCTCGGAACAGCTCCTTTTCCTTATGAATCCGGTTCTGCAGCGTTTGCGATATACATCGTCGTCAGCATACAGAAAATAAACGCCTGCATCACACCGGTAAACCAGTCAAAATACACGCCCAGCACCGCCGGTATACCTACATCCAGGAACGGAATCGATCCGAGCAGCCGGCCGACCGCCCCCGGGATCAGTCCGAACAGCGCCTTGTTCGCCACCGCCAGCGCCCCGTAAATCAAAGCGCTGATTACCACACCGGAAAGAATGTTGCCGAAATGACGGCACGCCATACTGACAGGTGTCGCAAGTTCCGAAAGCACGTTAAACGGGGTCATAATCGGGATCGGCGTCGTGAATCCCTTCAGATATCCGCCAAATCCGTTCGCCCTGATCTTCTGCCCGGTAATCATGATAAAAACAACGATTGCCCAGGCCGCTTCCGTCGACAGATCCGCCGTCGGGCTGCGAAGGCCGATCAGGCTGATCAGGTTGGATACCACACTCGTGGCAAACAGGGCAGATACAAAAGGAATCATATACCGGAATTTCTCACCCATGTTTCCGATCACAAAATTGTCGGCGGTTTCCACAATCATTTCCGCAAGGGCCTGACGTTTTGAGATATTTTCCACCTTCAGATTTCTTGTCAGAAAAATGCAAAGTCCGGTGATGATGGCCATCACGATCCAGCTGACTACCAGTGTTTCCGTAATCGATATTTTCCCGAGCACGGGAAACTCAAACGGAAATGTATAAAAAATCCGGGCACCGGTAATGTCAATTGCCATATACTCTCACCTCCTTCTCTTCAGGTTATGCCCGTCAACCCTTTTTCATTCTTTCGAGATTTTTCCGGTCAGCGTCAGGAATTTAATCCCGAAGCTCGGAAAGAGAAGCGGAAGGATCCCGGCGGCAAAATGAAACACCGGTACCACAATCGCAATAATCACCCACAGCATCTGCATCATCATTCTGCGGGAGTAGCTCAGGCGAATCCGGGCTCTCGCCCCGTCTTCATCCTCAGCGGCAGCCGCTTTCTGGACCGCCGCCCCCATCAGCAGAAAATTCAGCACAGCAACAAGGCTTCCGCCAAGCCCTCCAAGGATCACCCGGTAATCAAACGGTACCTTTTCCGGCATAACTGCGTGAAGAATCCCGAACACCACCCACATCAGCACAAGACACACAGCCGTCATCCTGGCGACGCGGACCGTCTCCTTCTTCACTGCGGGAGCCAACTCCTTAAACATGTTCATTAAATGATATTCCTTTTCTTTTCCTGATCTTCCTGTCCTTGTCTTCTTTTTTCTGCCGTCCGCTCACCATTTTCCCGAACTTCAGGGCCGTGGAGAGCGAGCCGCCAAGGCCAAACAGAAAACCGGGGATGAAAATCCAGGATCCGATCCCGGTACGGGCGGTTAAAAATGCGCAGAGGCCGACACAGATCAATACCGGCGCGGCCAGAGAAAGACCGAACTGTGTCAGCATCGCCAGCTGGCGGCATATTTCCGAAAGCTGGCGGCGGTCTATATTTTTCATTCAGATACTCCCGGATACACTCGTTCTGATCGAATCATACCGAAAACATTGTAATGCATTTTCGTTTTTCTGTCTATCTGATCCTCACGGTTCTTTTACAATGTCTGTCAGGGAATGGCTGGTAATATAAGTATACATTTCCGCCATGTGTTCCGGTGTCTCCTGCATGCCGCTCCGGATCCAGGTCATCATGATAAACGCCAGCGCCTGCCCGTAGAATTCGCCGATCCGGCCGGGCGTCAGCCACTCATACCGACGCTTTCCCCGGGAAAGATTCTCCTGAAGATACTCTGTCACCATCTCACAGAAACAGCTTCTCAGGATCTGTTCGAACGAATTCTGTCCTTCCAGTCGGACCGCATGGGCATAAAAATCCCGGTTATGCAGAACACTGTTGAACATAAAGATCAGCGCCTGCTGCTCCATATCGTTTTTCAGCAGCATCCGGACCGGCGAAACGGTCTCTTCCCGGACAATCCATTCCAGCAGCTCGTATTTGTCCTGAAAATGATTGTAGAACGTGACCCGGATGACCCCGGCGCCGTCCGTGATCTCCTTGATGGTAATCTTTTCGATGGGCTTTTTTTTCACCAGTTCTCTGAAGCTTTCCGCAAGAAGCTTCTTAACTTCCTTTTTTGACTGCATGACTGTTCTCCTGCCCATTATTAAACGACAAGACCGGATTTTTTGCAAGCACCTGTCTGCTTGTGAAGCACATTCTCTTCCCCGTTGCAGGATGCGTAAACTCCAGTTTCAAGGCACAGAGCATCGGATACGGCAGCTGCTCCTGTGTCCGGGTCTGCCCGTATTTCCGGTCTCCCTTCACCGGCAGGCCTGCGGCGGCCATCTGCACACGGATCTGATGATGTCTGCCGGTTTGCAGCCGGATTTCCAGAAGCGCTTCTCCCGGACCGGGAATCCAGTCTTCGTTTAGTTTTTCGGCTTCCGCCTCCTCCAAAGAAACCCTCCGGTATTGCAGCGCGGCATGCTTCGCGCCCCGGGTTCCCTTCGGGACCGGAAAGGACCGGTTCGTCCGGGCGTCCTTCAGAAGATCGTTTTCCAGCGTCCGGATTTCTCCGAACTCCGGCAGCATCGACGGATTCTCCGTTTTTACCAGTGCCAGATAGACCTTTCTCATTTTCTCCCCGCCGGTCTGTTCCGACAGATTCGCTGCACTTTTTTTGTCCAGGGCAAATACCACCAAACCCCGTACCGGCTGGTCCAGACGGTGTACGATCCCGAGATATCCCCCGGCGCCGTCCCCGGGGGCCAGAATCTCCCGGCGGATCCGATCGGTCAGATCCTTCTCCCGCAGGGAAGCACTCTGAACGGCAATCCCCGGCGCCTTGTCCACTACGAGCAGATGTCGGTCGCGGTAGAGAATTTCAAATGCTGCATCGCTTTCCATGCATGTTCCTTTCCTAAAAGATACAGGGGCAGCTCTTCCGGCTTTTCACAAACCGGGAGTCTGCCCCTGGACCCATAATATTACAGGTATGCTTTCAGTGTTTCAACCTTATCCAGTTTCTCCCAGGGAAGATCCAGATCGGTTCTGCCGAAATGACCGTAGGCCGCCGTCTGCTTGTAGATCGGTCTGCGCAGATCAAGCATGCGGATGATTCCGGCCGGACGAAGATCAAAATTCTCACGGATAATTTCTGTAAGGCGTTCATCGGAAATCTTCCCGGTTCCGAAGGTATTCGCCATAACAGAGGTCGGCTGTGCAACTCCGATCGCATAGGAAATCTGGATCTCACAGCGGTCCGCCAGACCGGCTGCCACAATGTTCTTCGCAACGTATCTGGCCGCGTAAGCCGCACTGCGGTCGACCTTGGTGCAGTCCTTGCCGGAAAACGCGCCGCCGCCGTGACGGGCTGCTCCGCCGTAGGTATCAACGATGATTTTTCGTCCGGTCAGTCCGCTGTCACCGTGGGGTCCGCCGATCACGAAACGGCCGGTGGGATTGATGAAGAATTTGGTGTTTTCATCGACCATGGCCGGATCAAGAATGGCATCGAAGACATATTTTTTGATATCTTCGTGGATCTGTTTCTGGGTCACGTCTTCACTGTGCTGTGTTGAAAGAACAACCGCATCCAGACGCACCGGAACGCCGTCATGATATTCGACGGTTACCTGTGTCTTTCCGTCCGGGCGAAGATATCCCAGCGTTCCGTCCTTGCGGACCTTTGTCAGCTGTCTGGCCAGCTTCTGGGCAAGAGAAATCGCATAGGGCATATATTCCGGCGTCTCATTGGAAGCATAACCGAACATCATCCCCTGGTCTCCGGCTCCGATGGCCTCGATTTCATCTTCGCTCATCTGATTTTCCTTCGCCTCGAGCGCCTTGTCCACGCCCATGGCGATATCCGCAGACTGCTCATCAATCGCCGTAATTACGGCGCAGTTGTCTGCGTCAAAACCGGTTGCGGAATCCGTATAACCGATTTCCCGGATCGTATCCCTGGCCACCTTCTGAATATCCACGTATGCGGTGGTAGAGATTTCTCCCATGACCAGTACCAGACCGGTCGTCGTAGCGGTTTCACACGCAACTCTTCCGTTGGGATCTGCTGCCATGACTGCGTCCAGCACAGCATCCGAAATCTGATCGCAGACTTTATCCGGATGTCCTTCTGTTACGGATTCTGAGGTAAATAATACTTTTTCCATTTTACTGTCCTTTCGTGATACGGGCGGAGTCTGCTGTTACGCTGCTGCAAGGATCGGAATTTCCTGTAATAAGATAAAAGAAGCCCGCCTGATAAGACGGACTCCTCACTGTAAACAATCGAAATCCCTCTTATTGTTCGATCACTCGCTCAGGCTGGCACCTTCCGTCGGGGGAGACAGGGGACGGTTCTGTGTCTCCCTCCGTCGGGTAAATCACCCTACGGGGTTGCCGTGACTTCACAGGTCCTATGTACCTCCGCCACTCTGAATAAGAGAAACTGCTTTTTTATTGACTCCTTGAGAAGATACAACAGATTTGGCACAGAGTCAATACCTGTTTTGTTTTTCTGCTGCAGCCGACGAAGCCGGCGGCTCTCAGGATTTCTTCATGTACCGCATGTAACTGACAACCATCAGCGCGATCCGTACGATCAGCGCATCCTCAAAGCAGCGGATGTCGAGACCGGTACTTTTTTCGAATTTTTCGAGGCGATAGACCAGCGTGTTTCGATGGACAAACAACTGACGCGCGGTTTCGGATACATTCAGGTTGTTTTCAAAGAAGGAATTGATGGTTGAAAGCGTTTCGTCGTCGAACTCCTCCGGCCGCATTTTTGTAAACACTTCATCCATGAACATCTCGCAGAGATTCAGCGGAAGCTGATAGATCAGTCTGCCGATGCCCAGGGCGCTGTAAGCATGAATTCGTTTCTGCGTATAGAAGATTTTTCCGACATCCAGGGCCATCCTCGCCTCTTTATAGGACTGGGATACCTGCTGGATTTCGTTCACAATGGTTCCGAAGGCAACGCGCACGTTGGGAATGGTCTCTGTATCCATCATATCACAGATCATCGCGGCGGTTTCCCTCGCCGTCTCATAATCGTCCTCTTCGCCCAGTTCCTGCACGTAAATCAGGCTGCTCTCATCTACTGCCGTAATAAAATCTTTTCCGTTTTCGGCAAAGAGTCCTCTCAGGATCTCCATCCCGGAGGGTTCTCCTTCATCGGCGGTTTCAACAATGTAAACCAGGCGTCTTGCCTGGGCGTCGATCCGCAGCTTCTTCGCCTTATTGTAGACATCTACCAGGAGAAGATTGTCCAGCAGCAGGTTCTGTATGAACGTGTTGCGGTCCATCCGGTCCCGGTATGCTTCCATCAGACGCTGTAAGGAAGCGACCGCCACTTTCCCCATGGTATAGGCATCCTCGCCTTTTCCGCAGCTGACAAGGATATATTCCGTAGCGCCTTCGTCCTCCACCTTGAAAAAATAGTACCCGCTGATCTCCTGGCTGTCAGCAGGCGAAGACGCGAACTGAGCAATGGCGGACGGATCCAGCGTATTCTCATCGGCCGTATCTGAAATAACCCTTCCCTGCACATCGTAGACCGTAAAGCCGATTCGGGTAATCGTGTGAAGATCTTCGATTGTTTTTGAAATCACCTGATTTGAAATCATATCGTTCTCCTTTGATATCCTGCCTGCGGATCCCCCAGCCGACGTCCGAATGATACCGTCTTCCGTTGACTGAAAAGGAAAAAGGGAGGTCTTTTCAGACCCCCCTCCCTGCTAAATTCAGGATCAGTTTGTGATTGTAACTTCACTGTCCTTGTCAAATACGTGGATCTTGTCGGTATCAAGAGCAAACTTGACGGTATCGCCGGTTCTGGCAGCCGTACGCGGGTTAACTCTTGCGGTGAAGTTCTTTCCGCCGATTGTGAAGTACAGATAAACCTCTGCGCCGAGCAGCTCGTAAACTTCGATCTTTGCAGTGATCACTGCATCCGATCCGGCAACTCTGTCTGCATCATCATACAGATCTTCGGGACGAATACCCATGATGACTTTCTTTCCTGCATAACCGCCGTCGATCAGCTTCTTCGCCTTGGCAGCCGGAAGTTTCACTTTGTTGCCGTCGAACGTCAGAACAACATCGCTGCCGGAGACATTGACGTCTGCTTCCACCATGTTCATCTGCGGAGATCCGATGAAACCTGCAACAAAGACATTGCCCGGCTCATTGTACAGATTCTGCGGGGTATCCACCTGCTGAACCACACCGTCTTTCATAACGACGATTCTGGTACCCAGGGTCATAGCCTCTGTCTGGTCATGTGTAACGTAGATAATGGTAGCGCCCAGTCTCTGATGCAGTTTGGAGATCTCGGTTCTCATCTGTACACGAAGCTTTGCATCCAGGTTGGACAGCGGCTCATCCATCAGGAATACCTTCGGGTTACGAACGATTGCACGGCCCATGGCAACACGCTGTCTCTGACCGCCGGACAGAGCCTTCGGCTTACGGTCAAGCAGCTTTTCCAGATCCAGGATCTTG
>CACXHD010000156.1 GCA_902767335.1 uncultured Lachnospiraceae bacterium | reverse complement strand
CTCCAGAACCGTCCCCTGTCTCCCCCGCGATTGCTCAGAAATGAGAAAAAACCTTTGACATCCATATATAGGATGAGTTATGCTATATGGCAGACACCCAAATTTTAATTTTTTGTTACAAATAAAAGCAGAATATTAACAAATCATTCAGAAACCCGGGCCTTATGCTGGACTTCCGGGCTTTCAGAATGAGTTGAGATATTGAGAGAAAAATCAGACAGCAGGGGAGGAAAACGATGCTTCACAGCGTAACCCAGTGGCTGGATGCAACAGCCGCAAAATATCCGGACAAGATTGCTCTTGTGGATGAACACAGATCCTACACGTTCGCACAGTTCCGCCAGATGGCGCTTTCCATCGCAGGGCGGATCATCCGGGATTTCCCGGACCGCAAGATGCCGATCGTGGTTTATATGGAAAAGTCCGCAAATATGCTGGTCACCTATCTTGGGATCGCCTACAGCGGGAACTATTACAGCCCGATCGCTACCGACATGCCGGACAGCCGCGTCGAGAAAATTCTCGAGACGCTGCAGCCGAAGGCTCTGATCTGCGACGAGGCCGACATGGATCACTGCGCACCGGACGGAGAGCTTCATTTTTCCGGGAAACGTTACGCATTTCAGGAGATCACGAAGGATACCGGTGTCGAGGACGAAGTTCTTGCCGTATCCTCGCAGGTGATTGCATCCGATCTGCTGTATGTTCTTTTTACTTCCGGTTCCACCGGAACGCCGAAGGGCGTCGGCATTGCGCATCACAATGTCATCAACTATATTGACTGGGTGGCGGAGACCTTCGGCATCACCGAAAAGGATGCCTTCGGCAACCAGGCTCCGTTCTACTTTGACAACTCTGTCTTTGATATTTACAGCTGCGTCCGGAACGGATCGACACTGTACATCATCCCGGGTACCCTGTTCATGCAGCCGGTGAAGCTGCTGCAGTACCTGGTGGACAATCACATTACGACCATCTTCTGGGTGCCGTCCGCACTGATGATGGTTTCCAAGCTGCGGGCGCTCAATGACGTCGACCTGAGCGGAACGATCAAACGCGTTCTGTTCGCAGGGGAGGTCATGCCCAGCCGCCATCTGAATATCTGGAGAAAAGCGCTTCCGGAGGATGTCGTTTACGCGAATCTCTACGGACCGACCGAGAGCGACGTATGCACGGCGTACATCGTTGACCGGGAGTTCTCCGATGACGAAGCCATCCCGATCGGAAAAGCCATCCCGAACATGGAGATCATCCTGCTCGGCGAGGACGATAAGCCGGTGAAGGGTGAAGAGAACGGAGAACTGTGTATCCGCGGCAGCATTATTTCGGTCGGATACTACAACAATCCGGAAAAGACAGCGGAGGCCTTTGTACAGAATCCGCTGAATACTGCATATAAAGAAGTGATTTACCGCACAGGCGACATCGTCCACTACAACGACCGGGGCGAGATCGTCTATGTATGCCGCAAGGATTTCCAGATCAAGCATCTCGGACACCGCATCGAACTCGGTGAGATCGAGACTGCCGTATCTTCCCTTGCCGGCGTGGACAACTGCTGCTGCACTTACGATGAAAAGAAGAGCCGGATCGTCCTGTTCATCGAGTCCAAGGACGAGAGCATGGACCAGAAGAGCGTAAACGCCCAGGTCGCCGGTATGGTGCCGGATTACATGGTTCCCGGCAAGGTGATCCGTCTGGATCAGTTCCCGTACAACCTCAATGGGAAAATCGACCGGATCAAACTGCGCAGTATGTTCATTAAATAAAAAATAGCGGAGCTGAATTTTTCATGCAAATTACTTCCAATCTGTTTATTGTATTTCTGGCGGTCAGCCTGCTGGTCTATTATGTTCTTCCGAAGAAGAGCCAGTGGCTGGTACTGCTGGCGATCAGTTATGCCTATTATGTGATCGTCAGTCCGCCGGCCGTGGTGTTCCTGCTGTTTTCCACGGTGGTCACCTATGTGTGCGCCGCTGCGATTGAAAAACGCAAAGCATCCGGTGATGCCGGGGCAGCGGCTGCCTGTAAATGGATCATGCTGGCCGGTCTGCTGCTGGACCTGGGAATGCTTGCATTCCTGAAATACACGAATTTTATTCTGGAAACGGTCAACGGGATTGCCCGCACCCATATCCCGATGCTGAAGCTGCTGCTTCCGCTGGGCATTTCCTACTATACCTTTGCGACGGTCGGTTATATTCTGGACGTCTACTGGGGCAGGATCAAAGCGGAACAGAATTTTCTGAAGGTTGCCCTGTTTGTTTCCTTCTTCCCGCAGCTGCTGCAGGGACCGATCTCGCGGTTCGGCTCTCTGGGGCATCAGCTCTGGGAGGAGCACACGTTCTCCCTTCATATCCTGAAAGAGGGCATGATGCGGATCGTATGGGGCCTTTTCAAGAAGATGGTTCTGGCGGAGTGGGCAGCCGTGTATGTAGAGGCGATTTTCGCCGACATGGACACCTATGGCGGCCTGATTCTGATCGGGATGATCCTGTACGCGATCGAACTGTACTGTGATTTCTCCGGCGGCATTGATGTCATGATCGGCGTATCCTCGCTGTTCGGCATTACCCTGGATGAGAACTTCCAGCGTCCGTTCTTTGCGGTATCGCTCTCGGATTTCTGGCGCAGATGGCATATCACGCTGGGTACCTGGATGAAGGACTATGTCATGTACCCGCTGACCCTTTCCAAAGGGATGAACCGTCTCGGAAAAAACTGCAAGAAGGTATTCGGCCGCAAGCGCGGACGACTGATCCCGATCTGCATTTCCAATATCATCGTATTCGTCCTGGTCGGCGTCTGGCACGGCGCGGAATGGCGGAACGTTCTCTGGGGCCTGTACAACGGCGTGATCATCGCGTTGAGCAGCTTCCTGGCGAAGGATTTTGAAAACTGGAAAAAGAAACTGCATATCAAAGACAGCGCGGCGTGGTATCATGGGTTTATGATGCTGCGTACCTTCCTGCTGGTGATCATCGGACTGCTGTCCGACCTGGTGACCGGTGTTGGCGATCTTGGCAAGGCGCTGGGATATGCGTTTACCCGTTTTACACCCGGACAGATCCTGTCCATTTCCTCCGGGAAACTGGGAACAGCTTACACGCCGTATGCGCTGCTGACGCTCCTGCTCGGCTGTGTGCTGCTGCTTGTGATCAGTATTCTCCAGGAGAGAGGAATCCGGATTCGCAGTGCGCTTGGGAAAGCGCCTCTGGCGGTGTCCTTTGCGGCATGCCTGATTTTGCTGCTCTGCGTACCGCTGTTTGGTCCGGTGGCTATGGCCAGGGGGTTCATCTATGCACAATTTTAAGAAACCGCTGCAGTTTATCATCTGCATTGGGGTACTGGGCATAGTGATCTGGCTTCTGGATCTGGCGCTGTATCCCTGTACCTATACAAGAAATGATATTCATACGATCTCCACACAGCCGCGGGACGTCATCATCCTTGGAACCTCCAACGGCAAGATGGGCATTGACCCCGACGTGATGCTGGAGGGAACCGGTCTGACCGGACATAACCTGGCGGTCGGCGGCGAGTATACGGTAGATTCCTATTATCTCGCGAAGCTTGCCATCGAGAAACAGAACCCCTCCACCATCATTTATGAGGTGGATCCCGGGTACTTTACGATCGAAAAAGAATTCGGCAACAATTACCTGCTGTTTCTTCATGAATTTCCGCTTTCTCTGACAAAGCTTCAGTATGCGGCGGAAACCCTGAAGGACGGCGATTTCCGGACGCTGCTGTTCCCGTTCTATGAATATGCGCTGAAAGATACCCTGCCAAGGGCGGGAGATACGCTCAGACGCAAGCTGAGCGGGGACTATGACGTGAGCATGCACCGGAACGATACGCTGGAATACCATGAGAACGGGTTTATCGAGCGTTATCCGGTGGCAATCGAGGATTTCCCGGCGTACAGTCCGATGGATTTCGCCCGGGAGAACGTGCTTCCCGAAAATGTGAAAAATATGGACCGGCTGATTGACATGTGCCAGAAGAAAGGCATCCGGTTTGTGGCAGTTATCACCCCGCTGTACGGCGGCACGCTGCAGAGCATCTCGGACGTAGCCAACGAGGCATGGGATTACTTCTCGGAATACTTTGCCGGGAAGGGCGTCGACCTGTATAATTTCAACCGGGAATATTTCAAAGCATTCAGCCACGAAGCCAAGTGCTTCGTGGATTATGAAGGACATATGAATGGCGACGCGGCCAGAGCTTTCTCTCACAGACTCGGAGAAATCCTCTTCCCGCAGGAAAACAGTGCGGAAAACTGAACACGCAAGGAGGAAACAAAAAATGGACAAGTTGCTCGAAATCCTGGAAGACATCCGTGACGACATTGATTTTGCCGACTGCACGGATCTGGTTGACGGAAAGGTGCTCAATTCCTTTGAGGTACTGCAGATCGTCAGTGAGATCGACGATGCATTCAATATTGTGATTCCCGCGGCCGACGTTGTCGCTGAGAATTTTAACAGTGTGGAAGCAATGTGGAACATGATTCAGAGATTGGGGGGAAAGTAAGATGAAACGACAGAGAAAGTTCACCGGCCTGCTTCTGGTTCTTCTGACGGCAGTGCTTGCCTTGTCCGGAAGCGCTTTTGCGGCGGCGAAAAAAGAAGGTCTTGTGAAGGTGAAATCCAAGACACAGACGGCCAGCCCGCTGTATGACAACGGAAAAACCTATAAGGCTGCTTATGACTATTACTTCTACGAGAACGGCAAGATGGTCAAGAAAGCCTGGAAAACCGTAAAGACCGCGAAGGAAACCAGCAAATATTACTTCGGCAAGAACGGAAAAGCGATCCGTGCAGATTTCGCAGAATATTCCTTTGACGAGAGCCATCATTATGTCAAAACGAAAATCGGCGGCAAGTATTATGCGTTTGGCGTGGACGGAAAGATGCTGACCGGAACGCTGGTAAACAGCGACGGAAAGATCGAAGTATATACCGCCAAGGGCGTTTATAATGCGAAAAAGACCAAAACCCTTCGCGCAAATGCGAAAAAGCTGGTCGGCAAAGTGAAAACGCTGGCTCAGATCCGCAAGGTATTCGGAAAAGAACTCGTGAAAGAGACGAAGAAGGGCCGCAGCTGCAATGACGCGAAATGGGATGTGAACAAATATAAAATCCGTGACGTTGAGATGCACTACAAATATTTTACGGTCGTACTTCTTTACAATACGAAGACAAAACAGTATTATGTAGACAATGTAGTTTCCGGAGCGTGATTACAGATTTACTGTCAATAGAGCTGGATGAAAGGGGATACCATGAAGAAGAGAACATCGGTTTTTGCAGCGCTTCTGATGCTCTGCATGATCAGCCTGTTTTCGCTGACAGCGAACGCAGCGGTCAAGAACGGCTGGAATGCGAAGAAGACCTCCTATTATAAAAACGGGAAAAAGGTTACCGGGCTTGTGACCATCGCGAAGAAGAAATACTACTTCACCGCCAAGGGCGTCCTGGTGAAAAACAAAGCTCCCTATAAGGCAAAAATCAACGGGAAGACCCGTTACTTCAACATCACCAAGAAGGGTGTCGCCAAGGAGTGGAAGGGAACGGCTGCACTGGCGGCGGCCCAGATCTACAAGCTGAAAGCGAATCTGAGCAACCCGACCAAGGCAAAGATGGAGAAATCCCTGCTCAAGTGCTTTACCTGGAGTGCGGACGGCATCAAGTACCGCGGAGAGGGCGACATCGACACCAGCAAGTCCGCAGCGGACAAATACGGCCAGATCGCATTCACGACAAAGAAGGGTGACTGCGCAACCAGCGCCTATGCCTTCTACTGGATGGCGAAGGTTCTCGGATACAGCAACGCGAAAGTGATCGTCGGTTATATTCCCGGAAGTGCTACTACGGTGAACGGTGAGCGTGTTTATTCGGATTTCGAGGAGTATATCTGGGTGGAGATCAAGATCAGCGGCAAGGTCTATGGTTTTGACCCGACCCTGAACAAAAAGAAATCCGACGGAAAGTATCTGCGGGATACCAACGGAAAAGGTAAGAAGTATGCGTTCAAGTTCCGTTATCAGAATTCCGGTGACAAGATCTTCGCATATCATGACAAGAACAAAAAGCTGATTGCCAGATAAGGCTCAGAAAGCTTTTGGAAACTAAGAAAAAGGAGTGACAGATACAAATGAGAAAGACAATTGCGGCACTTATGGTAACGGGTCTTCTGCTGGGTACGGCTTCGATGGCGTATGCTGCGGAGGCAGTCGAGATCGGCACGAAAGCCGGGGATACAGACTACGTTGTGGCAGTAAAAAATGATACGGCTGAAGATATCGTCAGCGTGAAGATCCGCGTCGACGGCGCAGAGTACGGCGACGAGATGATCACGGATACGCTGGCGGCAGGCGGGGAAGGCACCCTGTACTGCACACCGAAGGAAATGACCGGCGGTTCCGCACCGAGATATGACATGAAGGTGGTCTTTGCCGGCGGCGACGTTGCCGTACTCCATACCTTACCCTTTGGCGATGCGGACGAGCTGAGCATCCGTCTGGACGCTGCGGAGGAAACCGCAGAGGAAGAGACCGAGACCGCTCTTGAGGAAGCCGTGGAAGAGGAAGCCACCGAGGCTGTGGCGGAGGAAGAAACCGAAGCGCAGGCCGATGAGGAAACCCAGACCGTAGCCGCTTATATTGTTTTTGTCAGCAAGAGCCTCGGCTCCGAACAGAACACCAAGCAGCGTGAGAGCGACCTGATGAACATGCCGGCAGCCACGGCTGCACCGGCTGCTGCTACGGCAGAGGGCGAAGCTGCAGCGCAGACCTGGTCTGAGCCGGTTTATGAAGATTATTCCTATGATTCTTCACAGGACTATTCCTATGATTCTTCACAGGATTATTCCTATGATGCCTCTCAGGATTACTCCTATGATTATTCACAGGATTACTCCTATCAGGAGCCGGCCTACCAGGAGCCGGTCGTTGACCAGGGCGGTGGAGGCCAGGATGAGCAGTGCGAAGCGGACGGCGTTTTCTTCTGATTGTTGAGACCAAAGGCAGCGCCGAAAATGAACACAGCGGATTCGAGAGAGTATCTGCGGATGCGCTGTCGTCAGTCGTGAATATTTGCCAGGGACAAAAATGTCCCTGGCTTTTCCCGAATTCCGGGATTATGTAAAAATACTCCCCGAGAAAACGGATTGAACAAAACCTGGAGGACGATATCAATGAACAGAAGGATGCTCCGTCGTTTTCTGCTTCTGCTTGCGGTACTGACGCTGTTTTGCAGCGGCCAGGCCTTCGCGGCAAAGAAGAATAAATGGGTGAAAAAGAATGGCTACTGGTACTACTACAACAGCGAGGGGAAAAAGTCCAAAGGCCTGACGGTGATCGGAAAGAAGACCTATTATTTCGATGACACAGGAAAGCAGCGTGTCGGATGGCGCAAAATCGGAGATACATATTACAAGTTCCGCCAGAAGGGCAAAACCGGCGCCTACATGTACACCAGCATTAAACAGGAAGGCATCACCCTCGGAAAGCGGGGACGCGCAAAGCTGACGACACTCAAGAAGAAACGGAAAGCGAAGCTTCTGGCCGGTTATGCGCTCTGGGCGGATACGTTTTTCAAGACGTCGATGACAAAGAAGCAGAAACTGAATGCCATCCTGAAACAGCTGAAAAAGTTTGAATACCGTGCGGACAGCCCGAAGATTGACAGGAAAGTGTCCTGGGACATCAGCCTGGCGGAGCTGGCCTATGCGAAATATGCATCCGGGGTAAAGACCACGTATGAGTGCTACCAGTACGCGGTGGCTTATGCCTATCTGGCAGATGCTGTTGGTTTCACGGATGTTTACCTGCAAGGCCATCCGGAGCATGCCTGGGTCGAGATCGGCGGAGTGCTGTATGACCCGACGTATTATTTCACCAGACATACCAAAGCCTATCTGCCGATGACGGAAGACATGATCGACGAGTATCATAAATATGCCTGGAGGACATTCATCGGATGAGAACGGGAAAGAAAAATAAGCTTCTGCGCGGATGGCTTCTGTTTGCCATGCTGATCCTGCTTGCCGCCGCACTCCCGCTGACCGCCCATGCGAAGAGCACCAAAAAGAAAAATAAATGGGTGAAGAAGAACGGCTATTATTATTACTATAACAGCAAGGGGAAGAAGTCGAAGGGCCTGACAAAGATCGGGAGCAAAAAGTATTATTTCGACAGCAAGGGCCGTCAGCGCACCGGCTGGCGGAAGATCGGCAGCGATATCTACTTCTTCCGGAATAAATCCAAAAAGTCCGGATTTATGAAGAAGAGCACCAGGGTCAACGGGATCTGGCTCGGCAAGAAAGGCCGGGCACAGCTGACCTCCGAGCGTGCCCGGCGAAAGGCAGCGCTGATGGTCAATTACCAGAACTGGGTAGATCAGCTGACGACGCCGAAGATGACGCAGGAGCAGAAGCTGATGCGGTGCTTTGACTATCTGCGGTCCTCCTTTACCTACCGGGTCGTGTTTGAAGAACTGAGCGGATACGGAACAGAGTGGGACATCGGAGGCGCGGAATACATCTATGTGAACGGTCAGTACTTTGAATGCTGGTCCATCGCCTGTGCCTTCGGCTATATGGCCAATGCGATCGGCTGCGAAAAAGTATGGATCTGCGCGCATGAATGCAGCGGAGGCCATGGATGGGTTGAGATCGGCGGGAAAATCTATGATCCGAGCCTTGCAAGGTCGGACCTGAGCAGTTACCGGTATTTTGCGACACTGAACCGGGATCCGCAGGAGGCTCCGAGAGTTTATGTGAAAAAACTGTCTCTCCTTTGATATTCGGATCTGACATTTGGATCTGAGGGGAAACAGCGGAATACTGCATAAGGACACGGCTGTCTCATACGGCGAAAACAGACCGTCATGGATTTCCTGAAGGAGAGAGAGTTTATGAAAATCCAGAAAAAAGCAAACATCAAAGCGCTGTACCTGTTCGTACTTTTGCTGACCATGCTGATGGCAGTACCGGCCGCAGCCTCCTCAAAACTCGGAGAGCCGACCGAAGTGAAGGCCGTCGGCATCAACGGCGGCGTGCGGGTATCCTGGAAGCGTGCCAAAAATGCGGTTTCCTACATCCTTTACGCAAAGGACTACAAAGGGAAAAAGCATAAGGTCGTCGTTCCGAACAATGTGACCGGTACGTTCGCACATGAGTACAACAGATACAAAACCCGGATCGGAAAGTATTTATACTGGGATGTAAAGAAGATCGACCACAACTATAATTTCATCAATACCTGGATGAATAAGAACAAAAAGACCTATAAATTCCGGGTCGTTGCGGTCGGGAAAAACGGGAAAAAGACAAAATCGAAATGGGTTTCCGCCCGCCCCTTCAACGTGGAGAAGGATGCGCCCGAGCAGGACGTCAACCTTCCGGGCATTAATGTCAACGCAGACCCGGAATCCGCCGCGAGCAAGGTGGAAGACAAGAGCAAGTTCCAGATCACGAAAGTCATCGAGGGCAATAAAAAGGTCAAACTTCGCTGGAAATCCAAAGTCAGTAAATTCAAGGAAAAATCCTACGAAGTGAAATACCGGAAGATCTACTCGGATGAAAAGAAGAACAAGAAATCCAAGTATAAAGTAATCTTATCGGGAAAAAACAAACATTCCATCACGATCACCGGACTGAAGAACGAACAGGAATATGAAGTCGTTGTCACCGCCACCGGCACGATCAGCGGGAAAACATACTATTTTGAAGCAAAAGAGCGCGTGATCCCGCACAGTGCGGCTTCCAGAAAGAAAAAGGTTGCGCAGGTCATCATCCAGAGCCCGTATTCCAGCTATGACAATCTGGCCTGGTATACGAAGAACGTGGCCGAAGCCTTTGCCAACTACGGAAACAACGGCACTTCCTTCAAGAGTCCCACCAAGTACTTTCTCTGGGTAAATCTGTACCAGCTGCGGATGTATATCTTCCGAAAGACCGCATCCAACGAGTGGCGTCTCTGGAAAGATATGCCCTGCGGAATCGGCTGGGAGAAGAAACCGTCAGAGATGGGCACATTCCAGCTGTCCACAAAAGCCTGGGTTTATCAGTTCGGAAGCCTGCATGTTCAGTACCTGTCCTTCTTCGGCGGGTATTACGGAAACGCAATCCACACAGAGACCTACGAGACCATGGAGTCCAAGATGCTCGCCGGCAAATTCGAATCCGCCGGCTGCATCCGTATCGACCGGCTCTGGGCAAAATGGGTTTATGAAAAAGCGGAAGGATCGACATTCCTGATCCGCTGACACAGTATTCATATATCAAAAAACTGGGCAGAAAGCCCCAGGGGCTGTGAAGACATGGAGGATGAATTCGTCTCCATATCCTCACAGCCCCTTTCTCAGCTTTCCGGCCCCTTTCTCGCTCTCGCGGCTCGCTTTTATGGCCTCCGGTGGACGGATTTTCCATGTCTTGAGCCGCTCTCCGGCGGACAGAAGGACCGAACCATCAGAGCTTGTCGGCCCGCGCCGGCTGCCGCCCGATTACAGAAAGCATTTCCGCCTGCACTTCCGCCACATTTCCCGCCCGGCGGCGAAAGCATATCTGACTCTGGACGAATATCCGCAAATAGACTATAATACCTTATATGCGCTTTACTTTCTGATTGCAGATGTCGGGGGAGATTGTATCTTGATCAGAGGAGGAACGTAAGCAGATGAAAATTCAAAACAACATCAGGCGGCTTCTGGTGCTGACGCTGGTGGTCCTTTGTGTTTCCGGCTGCAGAAAAAAAACAAAGACAGATCCGGAGCCGCCCGCATTGGGACTGCTGGACACGATTGAAGCGCTGGAGACGGAGACGGAATACCCTGCGGAGAAGAAGATCTGGGATGCGGCGGATGAGACGCTTCCGGTCTGGGCAGGCCAGTTTGATGAAAAGAACGTCCGGTCTGCATCTTATACGATTCAGGGAGAACAGAAAGAAGAATACACTGTGACAGACAAGGCGCAGATCCGGGAACTGTTTGACGCGCTGGATGAAGTCACTGTCACGGAAAAAGCGGACGGTTATGCCCGGGATGAGGGCGATATTTTTACATTTGAGATGAATGACGGAAGCCGGATCAGTATCGGTTTCTGCCTCTCCTGTTTCACCTGGAACAGAGAACTCTATGAGACGCAGAATACAGATCGTTTGTGGGAAGAAGTCCAGACCATTATGGATTCGGCGGAGAAGGTCACGGAAGAGGCAGATGAGACGGAAGATATCTGAATCATCCGTTTCAGAAGTACAGGAGGAATACTATGATTGGAAAACATATCCGGATGGCGGCTGTTACGGCAGTTGCAGTGCTGCTTCTGGCGGTCGGCGCTTCCGGACAGGAAGAGACCCTGGAAACCGGCGGGAAATCGTTTGAAGATTTTCTGATTGCGGAAAATGATAATTTTGTGATGACGGCATCCTGTACGGATGAAGACCCGTCGGACGGATATGCCTGGGATGTCACATTTCAGAACAAAGGGACTTCCGATTATGTAATCGCGGTGCTCAATCCGGCGCTGAACAATATCATGTGTGATACAGACGAGTGGAGTGTGTCGGGGTGGACGCTCAAGGGCGGCGATACGATCAAGGATGCGATTACCTGGACACCGGCGGAACTTTCACGGAAAGGCATTTCCGATATCGGGAACGTGTCTTTCTTCCTGAAGGTTTACAAGAAAGGCGCCTATTCCGGTATCGCCGGCGTCTGTATTGACGAGATGGTTTCCGTTCTGCTGGATCAGAAAGCGCTGGATGCGCAGAAACAGCCGGAGGAAGAACAGCAGATACCGCCGTTCCTTGACAATGATGCGTGTACGCTGCGTTTCCTGTCGGAGGATACGGACGAGGACGGAATGCCGGTCTGGCATATCGTGATTGAGAACCACACGGACAGGACTGAAATGTATGAAATCCATGACGCGGTTCTCAATGGCTGGGCAATCGAACCCTACTGGTCCCAGATTGTCCTTCCGGGCTGCAGGGCATATTCCGATGTTTCCTGGTGGACGCTGGATGCGGATGCATCTTCGATCACCGGACTGGAAACGGCAGATTTCTATATCAAGACCTGGAGAGTCCAGAACGGATGGACCCAGGGATATTCGGATGAAACCTCTTATGCCGCCAGCCTTCCGGTGACGGAGGAGAACGTGGCGGAAGCGGAGACGGAAACGGAAGGCATTCCCGAAGAAGGAGAAAGCGAAGCTGAGCCGGGGACAGAGCCGGAGGCAGCTGCGGGTTCTGAAGCGGTGTCAGGGGAAGAGGAAACCGAGGCTCTGCCGTCCGCGAAGGAGGATGCGGCCGTTTCGGAGGAGAGAACATTCAGGGATCCAGAGGAAGGTGAAGAGCGGGTCTTTGAGGACGGTACATTCCAGGCGCTGCTTTCGCAGGTCGAATATGACGCGGAGGACGCGATCGGACAGGCGGATTTCTTCCTGGAGAACATTGCGGACGATCCGGTGCTGTTCGCGGTCGAGCGGATCCGGTGCGGAGAAGAGAAGATACCGGCGGCATGGAACAGCCGGCTGCCGGGGAATTCCAGAAGGAATGCCAGGATCTACCTGGATCTGAGCCAGCTGGAGGATGACACGGCAACGGTCGAAGTGACCTTTACTGTGAAACGTGTAAACCAGGAAACGCCCGAAAAGCTGGTCTGCGTATTTGACCTTGCGCAGGAGAAGCTGACGGAAGCTTACACGGGAGATGAGGAACCGCAGGAGGAAGCCGCGGAAGAGGCCGAAACCGGAACGGAAGCGGAGGAAACTGCCGGGGAGGGTGAAGCCGAAGCGGCAGCGCAGGAGGCAGCGGAAGGAACCGAAACGGAAGCGGCAGAGACCGTGGAAGGAACCGAAAACGGAGCGGTAGCGGACGAAACCACAGAAGAGGGCGAGACCGGAGCGGCAGCGGACGAAACCACAGAAGAGGGCGATACCGGAGCGGCAGCGGACGAAACCACGGAAGAGGGCGAAACCGGAGCGGCAGCGGACGAAACCACAGAAGAGGGCGAGACCGGAGCGGCAGCGGACGAAACCGCAGAAGAGGGCGAGACCGATACAGCTGCGGAAGAAGAAACCGAGCCGCAGACGGAGCGGACCGTCTATACAGACCAGGATACGATACGAAATCTGCAGGCTTCACTGACCGACGCCGGATATGACTGCGGCGATGCGGACGGCAAAATCGGCGAGACAACGCTGGGGCAGATCCGCAAATACAGGGAAGACCACAGCCTTGCAGCGAGCGATGAAATCGATGATGCGCTGCTGTTTTCCCTCGGGGTTGCGGATTCCGCGACCTATAAAAAGGTTCAGGAAGCGATGAACGAAGCCGGTTATGACTGCGGCACACCGGACGGCCTCGTGGGAAATAAGACCCGGGAGGCGGTGAAGAAATTCCGGGAAACCTACCGGATCGGCAGCGGCGACGGAATTGACGAGGAGCTGCTGAAGCGGCTGGGTATCCGATAAAAAAATCGCAGGATAAAGACAACGACAGGATAAAGTCAATAAATCGCAGGATAAAGACAACGACAGGATAAAGTCAATAAATCGCAGGATAAAGACAACGACAAAATAAAGACAATAATAAGACAAAGACATATAGAGCAACAGAAGGAGAAACAATTATGAACAAAGAAGAATTTCTGGAAGTATATCGGCATTCGCTTGCGCATATTCTGGCGAAAGCGGTGATTGAGATTTTCGGACCGGAGAATGTGCAGTATGCGATCGGACCGCAGATTGCAGACGGTTTTTATTATGACTTTGTGCTTCCCCGCACCCTGCGTCAGGATGATTTCGAGATGATCGAAAACAAAATGCGGGAGATTCTGAAACGCAAAGAGCCCTGGACGAGAAGAGAAATCTCGAGAGAGGAAGCGCTGAAGCTGTTTGCCGGCCAGAAATTCAAGACAGAACTGATCCTTGACCTTCCGGAGGATGAACATATCACGGTTTACGATACCGGTTCGGATTTCACGGATCTGTGCCGCGGCCCGCACGTGGAGAACTCCCAGGAACTTCTGAGCGCTGCTTTCAAAATCAAATCCGTTTCCGGCGCTTACTGGCGCGGCGATGAAAACAGGGAATCTCTGCAGAGAATTTATGTATACGCATTCCCCGGGAAGCAGGAGCTGAAAGCGCACCTGGATCTGATCCGCGAGGCGATGGAGCGGGATCACAAGAAGCTCGGACCCCAGCAGGATCTGTTTATGTTTGATCCGACGGCGCCCGGCATGCCCTACTGGCTTCCCAGAGGCTTTAAACTCTTCAACGCGCTGCTGGCTTATTGGAGAGATATCCACGAGGATCACGGCTATCAGGAGATCTCGGCGCCGCAGATCCAGAAAAAGGAGCTCTGGGTGACCAGCGGTCACTGGGCACATTATCAGGACGGTATGTTCATTCTGCCCGGTGAGGCGGAAGACGGCAGCGACACATATGCGGTGAAGCCGATGAACTGCCCGAACGCGATCATGGTTTACAAAAGAACCATGCACAGCTACAAGGATCTTCCGATCCGCTACAGCGAGACGGATGTGATTCACCGCAAGGAAAAATCCGGCGAGCTGAACGGTCTGTTTCGTGTTCAGATGTTCCGGCAGGATGATGACCATACCTTCCTGACAGAAGAGCAGATCGAGGATGAAATTGCGGATATCATGGATATCGCGGAGCAGCTGTATGGTACCTTCGGGCTGACCTACGAGGCGGAGCTTTCGACCCGGCCGGATGATTTTATGGGCGACATCGAGGTCTGGAATCATGCGGAGGAATCTCTGAAGAATATTCTGATCCGCAAATACGGCGAAGGCAACTTTGAGATCAACGAAGGGGACGGCGCATTTTACGGCCCGAAGATTGACCTGAAGATGCGGGACGCGCTGGGAAGAGAATGGCAGATGGGCACGATCCAGCTGGACTTCCAGCTGCCGCTGAATTTTGACCTGAAGTATATCGCTGCCGACGGTTCCCAGAAGCGGCCGGTCATGATTCACCGCGCACTGCTCGGATCCATGGAGCGGTTTATCGGTATTCTGATTGAGAACTTTAAGGCGGCGTTCCCGTTCTGGCTGTCGCCGTATCAGGTTGCCGTCGTGCCGATCCGCCCGGAGCATAATGCGTATGCGCAGGAGGTCTGCAAGGCCCTGAAGAAGAACGGGATCCGTTTTGAAGTGGACTACGCCGACAAGAACATGAAGGAAAAGATCAAGGCTTACAAGACCTGGAAGGATCCGTATATTGTCGTGGTCGGCGACAAGGAAGCGCAGGAAAATACCGTTTCCGTCAACATCCGCGGCATGAACAAAACTGCGTATGGCGTTCCGCTGGAAACCTTCCTGGCGGTGTGCCGCAGGATGAATGAAGAACATACATTGGAACTGGCGGATACCTTCTGACCCACAGAAAGACGCTGATGACAATCTAAGGATAAGGGGAGACCGACCGCCTGGCCGGGCTTCCCTTCCGTATATTTACGGACTGTTAACGGCAAAAGACAGAGGAACCTTTGGCTCGAGCATCTGTCTGGTTACGGTAAAAGACAGAGGAACCTTTGGCTCGAGCATCTGTCTGGTTACGGCAGAAGACAGAGGGGCCTTTGTTTTGAGCAGCTGCCGCGTCAATGGTATGCGGCGGGATAGAAAAGAAGATGAGAAATCAGGAAAGGGGGTACACAATGAAACAGGCAAAGAAAATCAAAAACGGGCTGTACTGGACCGGAGTTCTGGATCCTTCCCTCCGGGTCTTCGACATTATCATGGAGACAAAGTACGGCACTTCCTACAACTCCTATCTGCTGGAGGGAAGTGAGAAGACGGCACTGTTTGAGACGGCAAAGTTTTCGTTCTGGGAGGAAATGAAGGAGTATATTGAATCCGTCGTTTCGATCCGGGAGATTGATTACCTGATCATGGATCACACGGAGCCGGACCATGCGGGGAGCGTCATGAAGCTTCTGGAAGAAAACCCGTCGCTGACCATTGTCGGGACGGGTACGGCGATCCAGTTTCTGAAGCATATTACGAACATGGATTTCAACAGCATCGTGGTATCGGAAAACGACACCCTCTCCCTGGGAGACAAAACGCTGGAATTCATGGTGCTGCCGTTCCTCCACTGGCCGGACAGCATGTATACCTGGGTGCCGGAAATCAGGACGCTGTTCACCTGCGATTCCTTCGGGTCGCATTTTGCGGCGGAAGACGTTCTTCGTTCTACGGTCACAGATGAGGCGGGATATGCCGAGGCGACGAAATATTACTTTGACTGCATTCTCGGACCCTTTGCCCGGCCCTATATGGCGAATGCTCTGGAGCGGATCAAAGACCTGCCGGTCGAAACCATCTGCTGCGGGCATGGACCGGTGCTGGATTCCCATCTGGACCAGATGTTTGGCTGGTATGAAAACTGGTGCGGGCCGTTTCCCGCGAAGGAGAAGAAACTGGTTGTCATGCCCTATGTCAGCGCCTACGGATACACAAAGCGGCTGTCCGAGGAGATTGCCAGAGGCGTGGAGGACGCCGGGGCTGAGGTACACCGCTATGATCTGGTTTTCGATGACAAGTCCGGCCTTGCCGCAGACATGGCAGCTGCGGACGGTTATCTGTTCGGAACGCCGACGATTCTCGGAGAAGCGCTGGAGCCGGTCTATAATCTGACGCTGTCCATGTATCCGCCGGTGTACCGGGGGAGGCTGGCCAGCGCCTTCGGAAGCTACGGCTGGTCCGGGGAAGGAGTTCCACATATCATCGAACGTCTCCGCCAGATCCGGCTGAATGTGCTGGAGGGTTTTCGCGTGCGCTTTAATCCCAGTGAGGTACAGCTCGCGGATGCGTATGACTTCGGATACAATTTCGGCTGCGTCCTTCTGAATAAAAATGCGGCGCCGAAGGCGAAGGGATCCCGGACGCTGGTGAAGTGCCTGGTCTGCGGAGCAATCTTTGATTCCTCGCTGGAGGTATGTCCGGTCTGCGGCGTCGGTCCGGAGAATTTCGTGCCTGCCGGGGAAGAGGACAGCGGTTATCGTCGGGATACAGATAATAAATACCTGATTCTCGGAGGAGGGATTGCCGGTCTCGAAGCGGCGAAAGCCATACGGAAGAGGGACCGGACCGGGGGAATTACCATCCTGTCGCAGGAGAAGCACCTTCCGTATAACCGTCCGATGCTGACCAAGGCGATGCTTTCGGATTTTTCGGAAGACCAGATGGCAGTGGAGAGCGGGAAATGGTTTGAGGAAAATGAAATCACCTTTGTCCGTGGGGCAGTGGTTACCGCCATTGACCCGGAAAAGAAGCTGGTGACCTGCGAAGACATGGCCTTCCTTTACGACAAACTGATCTATGCCATGGGCGCGTACTGCTATGTTCCGCCGATTCCGGGCGCAGATCAGGAGCACGTGGTGTCGATTCGTACCATTGAGGATGCGCGGAAAGTCCAGTCGATGCTCGGGAAAGTCACCGACGCGGTGGTGATCGGCGGAGGCGTACTCGGACTGGAGGCGGCCTGGGCGCTTGCCCGGGCAAAAATCCATGTTACCGTCGTGGAACACGGGCAGAAGCTGATGCTCAGACAGCTGAACGAGGCGGCTTCCGACCTGCTGCAGACCATCGTGGAGCGGGCCGGCGTACAGGTGCTGACGGCTTCGGACACGGAAAAGATCTGTGCGGACCACATTGTGCTCACGGACGGGACGGTTCTACCGGCCCAGCTGGTGATTGTATCCACCGGCGTCCGCGGGAACCTGGATGCGGCGAGAGGCGCCGGCATTGCCATCGGGCGTTCCATTGTTGTGAATGAGCGGATGGAAACCAATCTTCCGGACATTTATGCCGCAGGCGACTGCGCGGAGTATAACGGCGTGAATTATGCCCTCTGGAGCCAGTCCGTGGAACAGGGAAAGACCGCCGGGGCGAATGCGGCCGGCGATGATGCTGTCTACGAGACGGTGGACGGGGCTCTGTCCTTCAACGGCATGGGAACTTCGGTTTTTGCGATCGGAGACCATGGAAGCGATCCGGCCAGGAAGTACCGCACGGTGGAACTGCGGGACGAACGCCGCAGCCAGTATCAGAAGTACACGTTTGAGAACAACCGGCTGGTCGGCGTGATCCTCGTGGGAGATACGTCGGCACTCGCGGAAATGACGCAGAAGGTGAAAGAACACGCGAAATACAGCGACGTGATCAAAGGATTCTAAACGCTTCTGTTCGCAGACCACGAAACCGGACGCCCTCATGCCCCTTATATTTCATAAGCTGACCCGACCTACTCCGCCAGGCTAACGGTTAACTCCGACTAGGGGGCCGGGATATTCGCGCATATGCGCCACGCTCTTACCCCACCCCCCAAGTCTGCGTAAACCGTGGATCCCGTCTTCGTTCCTGTCGGAATTGTCTGCTTATGAAATATAAGGGTCATGAGGGCTGTGAATAGAAACGTCTGACCGGCAAAAAGACTTGCGCTTTTCAGGGCTATGCGTTATGATTGTGCTGATCTTTTTGAAAAAATCTTACATATACATGGAGGGCTGGATAGGATGAGTAATACAGCAAAAAGCCTGGCAGGCAAACGAATTCGTTCTTTGCTTGACGACAACAGCTT
>CACXHD010000155.1 GCA_902767335.1 uncultured Lachnospiraceae bacterium | reverse complement strand
CCCGGTCCTGGTGGCAGTTTTTTACGGGGAGATGCTGGGAAAACTCTCGATCCTCGGTGCCGTGATCGTCATCGGAGGAATCCTGTATTACAATATCACACAGGAGAGATAAAATGGAGGCGTTTTTTCAACACACAGGCAGCCGGGGCGGGAACTGCTTCCGGAAAATCCATTCGAGAAGACCGCCGCAGATTATGGGTGCCCGTCCCGCGAGGGGCTGAGCGTACTAGATCCGCGCCGGTCTTTGAGTGATTTTCCGGAAGCAGTTTCCGCGTCGGCTGCCGTCCGCATGCCAGGAAAAAAGGGAGACACACCATTGCTCGTGTGTCTCCCTTTCACAGATATCTGCCGTATTACGCGCCCATCAATGTCTTCGGAATGAACATGGAGACGGCCGGTATAAACGTGACCAGCATCAGGACCAGGATCATCATCAGATAGAAGGGAAGGCAGGCTTTGGTTGCGTCTTCGATTTTGATTTTGCCGATGGAACAGCCCGCAAAAAGGGCGGCGCCGACGGGCGGGGTGCAAAGTCCGATGGCCAGATTCAGGATGAGCATGGCGCCGAACTGCACGGATTCCATACCAAGCTGCTGACCTACCGGAAGAAGGATCGGAGTCAGGATCAGGATCAGCGGACCCATATCCATAATGCAGCCGAGCACCAGGCAGAGCAGGTTGATCAGCAGCAGAAGGATAATCTTATTGTCGGTGATGCCGAGCAAGGCCGTGGTTGCCAGCGCGGGAACCTTAAGATACGCCAGCATCCATCCGAACATGGAGGCGGTGGAGATCAACGCCATAACCATGGCGATGGTCCGCAGGGACTTGCGCAGGATGTTGCCGAACTGACGCAGCGGGATCTCGCGGTATACGAAAAATGTAATGATGAAGGCGTAGACCACTGCGACTGCGGCCGATTCGGTGGCGGTGAACCATCCGAAGATAACGCCGCCGACAATGATCAGGCAGGTCATCAGGCCGAGGATTGCGTCTGCAAAAATCTTCCAGAATTCCTTCCAGCTGTACCGTTTCCCCTTGGGATAATTGCGTTTGCGTGCAATGATCGCGGTCATGATCATCAGAGCGATGCCGAGAAGAACACCCGGGATCAGTCCGCCCATGAAGAGCTGACCGATGGAGACACCGCCGCCGGCTGCCATTGCGAACAGGATCATGTTGTGGGATGGCGGAATCATGACACCCTGACAGGAACTTGTGACGGTGACTGCAACGGAAAAGTCGTTGTCATATCCGGAATCGTTCATCATCGGAATCAGGATGGCGCCGATGGAGGAGGTATCCGCCACGGCAGAACCGGAGATGCCGCCGAAGAACATGGAGGCCAGAATGTTCACCTGCGCCAGACCGCCGCGCATCCAGCCGACACAGGCATTCGCCAGCCGGATCAGACGGTTGGAAATACCTCCCTGTCCCATGATTTCGCCCGCAAGGATAAAGAACGGGATTGCCATCAGGGAGAAGGACTGGACGCCGTTGACAAGGCGCTGAAAGAGGGTGGGCAGCGGGATCTTCAGATACAGGGCTGTCAGGATCGACGAGATGGCCAGCGTAAATGAGATCGGCATGCGGATGATCAGAAGCAGAACAAAAGAGGTGAAAAGGATTGCAATGGCGACGGATGTATTAGGCATGTTTCTCCTCCTTTCCGCTGTCAGCCGATGCTGTGCTGCTGATCAGCTCCTTGTCCTTCTTTGCCGCCACGATCACGGCATTCAGAAATACAAGAAGACCGGAGAGCGGCAGAATGATGTACAATACAGAACTCGGAAGCTTTGTCGCCGGCATGGTAGCGTTGCGGGTGATCTTCATGATCTGGATTCCATAATAGATCATCATCAGGCCAAAAATGGAAATCAATACATGATTCACGGATTCAAGAATGCCGATCACCTTTGCGGAGCATTTCATGGTAAACATTTCGATGCTGATATGGATTTTTTCCGCAACGCCGATGGCCATACCGGTCAGGGAGAACCATACTAGAAGGAGGGTCGCCACTTCCTGCGTCCAGGGCATGCCCTGATTGAATATGTAGCGCAGGATGACATCAAAGAATACAACGATTGTCATCAGAACCAGACAGATCATTGCAAACCATTCAAGGGCGGCAAATATAAAATGAAATATTTTTTTCATAGCAAAGTACCCTTATGTTTTGTAACAATACAGGTGCCATTGTCTGGCACCTGTTTGAATCTCATGCTTTATATTTTCAATAAACCAGTGCTTACTGACGAAGAGCCTGAATTCTCTCGACAATTGCCTTCTGCTCATCGTTGAGGAAGGACTCATACATCGGCGCAACCGCATCTTTGAACTGCTGCATTTCTTCGTCCGTCAGAGTGGTAAGGGTGCAGCCCTTTTCTTCTGCGATCTTCGCATTCTTTTCTTCGGACTCTTCCCATGCTTCTTTGTGCCATACTTCGGCTTCATGGGCACAGTCTTTGATCAGCTGCTGATCTTCTTCAGACAGTCCGTCGAAGGTCTGCTTGGAGGCAAGGATCATATCCGGCATGTAGGAATGTCCGTCATAGGTCCAGTACGGAGCGACCTCGTAGAAGGACATCTCGATGTAGGAAGTCATGTTGTTTTCCGCGCCGTCGACAACGCCGGACTGAATGGAAGAGTAGGTATCGTTGAACGGAAGACCTACGCCGGCTGCGCCGAGGTTGTCCATCAGGTTCAGCATCAGATCGGATTCAGATACACGGATTTTCATTCCTGCCATATCCGCCGGAGTGTGGATTTCCTTCTTCGCGTTGAAGAAGTTGCGTGATCCGGGATGGATATAGGTAATACCGACCAGATTGTTGTCTTCCAGTGTGTCAAATACCTCCTGGCCGATCTCACCGTCCATAACCTCAAACAGATGATCCACATCATCATAGAGGTAAGGCATCTGCATTGCGTTCATCAGCGGAGCAAACTCTGCTGCCGCACCGGAGGAAACGCGCGTGAAGTCAAGGCCGCCGAACTGGCACTGCTCGATTGTGGAGCGCTCGTCGCCAAGCTCGCCTGCGAAATGGCATTCGATGGTGATGCGTCCTTCGCTGCGTTCGTTGACAAGGTCAGCAAACATCTGGCATGCCTGGGAAGTAATATGCTCTGCGTTGTGGCTGTTGGCAAGACGAAGCAGGATGCTGTCGTCCGAAGCGGAGGCGATCTGTGAAAATGCTGCAATTGCAACGGTCGCTGCTGCCAGTGTTGTGAGTACTTTTTTCATGAACTAACACCTCATCCTTTCCTGATAAACGATTGTCCGGCTCCGGCAAACGCCCGACGCGGCGGTTCGCGGCAGCCGTATGTTTTTTTGTAGTTTCATTCTAAAAGAGAAATAAAAAAACCGAAACCGTAAAAAAATGCGATTTCGGTGGTCGATCTTTACCCGGAATAAAAAAATGGGCAGGGTGTTTTTGTGCAGTTTGTACAGAAACGGCTGACGCGGGGAGGAGGAGACAGGGGACGGTTCTGTGTCTCCTTTTTTACAGGCTGTTTCCCTGCGTTTGGGCCGCTCTGTATTCGGAGGGAGTCAGGCCAGTGCTTCGCTTAAATACCTTGACGAAATAGTTGGAGTCCGGATAGCCGACGCTGTGTCCGATGTCGCTGACCGACATCGAGGTGGTGACAAGGCGTTTTTTGGCATTTGTCACCCGCAGTTCGGTCAGATGCTCCAGAAAGGTTTTCCCGGTCTCGGCCTTCACCTTCCGGGAAAAGTATGCGCCGCTCATCCCCATGCTGACGGCTGCATCCTCGAGAGAAATATTCTGTGTGTAATGGCTCATCAGCCAGACTTCAAAGGCGGAGACGAAGGGCGTTTTTGCTTTGTCCTGGTCCGCTTTCGGCACAAGATGGAACAGCCGCTCCAGCAGCTGGCGCAGATCGTGTTCGGAGACCGGTTTGAGCAGATAATCCCGGCTGCCTGCGCGAAGAGCGCTTACGGCATAGTCAAAGCTGTCGTAAGCCGTCAGGAAGACAATGGAGGTATCCGGCAGATGCTCGTGGATCACCGCGGCCGCCTCCAGACCGTTCATGACCGGCATGACGATATCCATCATGATCAGATCCGGTTTCATATCCAGCGCTTTTCGAATGGCCATGTTCCCGTTTTCGGCGGATTCGACCACGCCTTCCTGGCGCAGTACATGGCGGAACCGGGATACGAGCGCTTCCCTTCCGTTGGGTTCATCTTCTACAATCAATACTTTCAGCATAGTGTAATCCTTCTTCAAGCAGGTTTTCTTCAGGCAGATTATTACACCCGGAAGCCGTTCGGACGATGATATACACCCGGTGGCCGTTCGGACGATGATATACACTCGGGGGCCGTTCAGACGATGATATGCACCCGGTGGCCGTTCAGATGATGATACTTACCCGGGTTCCCTGTCCGACGGCAGACTGAATCTCCATCGTTCCTCCGAGATAGCCCAGCCGTTCCCGGATATTGTCGAGTCCGACAGAATGATGTTCTTTTGTTTCCGAAACATTTGACTGCGTCTGGTCGAATCCGCAGCCGTTGTCCGACATGACGATCCGGAGCCGGTCATCCGCATCCGCAGAGATATGCAGCAGGATTTCGCCTCCCTCACTGATATCGCGGAACCCATGGATGATCGAGTTTTCCGCGATGGTCTGCAGAATGAATTTGGGAATCACGCGTTCCTTCAGCCGCTCATCAAAGGGTTCAATCACCAGAGTGATGCGGCCGGCATATCGGGCATCCATCAGTTCCATGTAGTCGCCGAGATACTGAAGTTCCTGACCGAGAGTAACCTGTTTCTCATAGCTTTCAAGGGAGTAGCGGAAGATCTTGGCCAGCCGGTCAATCAGATCTTCTGTGATCGGGGCGTTTTCTTCGTGGGCGAGAGCAGCGATCGCGTTCAGCGTGTTGAAAAGAAAATGGGGGTCGATCTGGCTCTGGAGTTCGGCGTACCGGCTTTCCTGAAGGGCTTTCTGAATCCTGGCGTTTTCTTTTTCCATTTCCGCTTCCCGTTCCATGGCGAGGATCGTTTTCTTGATCTGTGTCTGCATATAATTAAAGGAACGGGCTGTTCTGCCGATCTCGTCATTGCCGCTTTCCGTCAGCGGCGGATGAGAGTAATTCCCGCTGCTGATGGCATCCGCTGCGGCGCTTACATTCCGAAGGGGATTCAGGATCGTACGGATCAGCAGCAGCAGGCAGAGAATCGTTATAACGGTAGCGAGCAGCATGTTGCCGAAGATGAGACGGATCTTTCTCTGATTGTCGGCGGCGGTCCGGTCCCAGTGCTGTTCCCCGGCTTCCATGCGGGACTGAAGCAGCTCGAGACTGTACTGATTGATATAGATCCCCTGACGCTGAAGAAGCAGAAACGACCGGATTTTTTCCTGATAATCCGTGAGAGCGATAAACGCGGAACGGTCCTGACGATAACGAATCATGGCGTTCTTAATCGCCCTCTTGAGCATGTATTCTTCATGGAGATCCTGCCGGATATCCGGTGAGAGCTGCGTGAGACAACGATCTGTCGTATCCGTGGACTCAAAATAGGTACGCTCGTCCGCCTCGGTATGAGAGGGCCGCATGTATGCGTCCATATAGATATTTTCCGCCGAAAAGGCATTGATGAAATTGGTGATCTCTTCATACTGACCCATGATTTCTTCGGATTCGCGGGTCAGACGCTGCAGCTGAATCACATTCAGAAAAACGATCACCCACATGAAACCGAGCAGAACCCCCAGCACGACAGTGAGCTTATAGCGGATCGGCACATCGGACCAGAAACGGTATAGTTTACGGGATATTTCTTTGTAATGCTTCATGCTTGATCAGGAGGAGACAGGGGACGGTTCTGTGTCTCCTTTT
>CACXHD010000154.1 GCA_902767335.1 uncultured Lachnospiraceae bacterium | reverse complement strand
TTCCGGAGATGATCGCTTCATTGATCTCCGCTCCGTTTGCCATCAGATTGTAATTGACCGTAACATCTCCGTCATAATGCTTCTCGACCAGTCCCTGCTCCTTCATGACCAGCATGGGAGCGTATGCAATGCTGGACTGGTATGCAATATTGATCTCCTTGGTTTCCTGCCCGAAGGAAGGCAATGCCATACATGCAGCCAGTGAAGCTGCGACAACCGTTACTCTCCAGAATTCTTTTTTCATGAAACAAATCCTCCTTTTTTCATGAAACAAAACTTCCCTCTTTCATGAAACAAATCCTTCCTCTTTACTATGGTGACTCTAGCACATATTGTCGAAATCAGTCATGTAATTGTTCTAGTTTTTTACACAAATCAGACTATATGTTTAATTATCCTTCTATTTCGCCTAATACACGTTATATTATGATAATATACTGTAATAGCCTATTTCGTATGTATCTATATGATATCCGATCATTTTGTCTCCCGGAAACAGATGGACATTTCATCCGGATACTTCATGAAAAACCTTTCCCCGCAGCGTTATGTCTCACGGGAAATCCGGCGGAATATTCCATGAGACATAAAAAGCCCGCAGGCAGCGGCAAACCGCTGTCTGCGGGCAATCACAATGCCTTATGATATTGGTGTTTATTCCCGTCGAAGCGCTTCGATTGGATCCATATTTGCCGCCTTCACGGAAGGGAAGAATCCGAAAATCAGTCCGATCGCCATGGAAAAGACCACCGCAACGATGGAGAAGAACAGATCAAAACCAACCGGCGTCTGTGTAACCCGGTGGATCACCTGCGACACGACCACACCGGCGAGTACTCCCAGGATCCCGCCGACGGACGTCAGTACGGCAGCCTCCGTCAGAAACTGCGCCAGGATCGCATTTTTTCTTGCGCCGATGGCCTTTTTCAGGCCGATTTCACTGGTTCTCTCCGTCACAGATACCAGCATGATATTCATCACGCCGATTCCCCCGACGACCAGCGAAATCCCGGCAATCCACAGCAGCTGGATCTGTGTCGTGTTCTGCATGGCTGCAAGATCCTCGGCTTTGCCCAGGATATCCTCCGCCTTATATTTGACTGCCGTAGAAGAGTTTGAATCCGGAATCACGCTGTTCAGCAGCTTGGCTGCCTTCTGACCGGCATCCTTCATGGCATTCGTATTCACCGCCTTCAGAATCACATTCTCGGGCGTGTCAAAACGGGCCAGCAGGGGCCAGCTGGTGTTCGGAATGCATCCGAGACCGTTCATCTCGTCCTCGTAATTATAATAGTCTTCTGCCGTGTAAATCATTCTCTGGGTCGGCTGAAGATCCGCAATTACACCGACGACCGTGAACGGCATCCCGGAAATCTCAACAATCTTCCCCAGCGGATTTTTCTGGTCGAACAGACGGGTCGCCGCGGTCTCATCCAGCAGGATCACGCTTCGGTACTCATCATAGTCCTTCTGGTTCAGTCCGCGTCCGGATTTCAGGGTATAGCCGCAGGTTTCCAGATAGGAGGAATCAATTCCGTACAGCCGCATGTCGTTCAGACCGGCCTGCTCGAAAAATACAGAAGCGCTCCCGCTCCGGTATGCCGTGATATTCTCGACTTCGCTCAAAGACAGGATTTTTTCCCGTATGTCTTCGGACACAGCCGGTATATTCGCCTGGTCGCCGTAATCCGTCATGTAATTGTTTCCGCCCTGCTGCAGTGTGATATTTACCGTATTCTTGCCGGAACCGATCAGCTGCTCGCGGATCTGGTCATTCGTCCCCTTGATGGTCGAAACAATCGCCATGACCGCGGCAATGCCGATGATAATTCCCAGCATTGTGAGAATGGATCTCATTTTATGGGACCATAGGCCCTGAAATGAAAGTCGTATATTCTCTATCAAAAGAAATCCCCTCTTTAAATATCGTTTGTCTTAATAAATCTCCTCATCCAGCGAGTCCACTTCCCGGACGGACTCGCCCTCCTGGCGGAGATTTCCGTTCTCGTACGGGAAAGCGATCAGGTCATCGTCGGACAGCCCCTCCGTGATCATCGACCCATAGCCGTAAGGATTCGTACCGATGGTCACGTAGCGTTTCTCCAGGAGGCCCTTTTCTCCGGCCACGAGCACATAATGCCGTCCGCCGTTTTCGTCCACGACAAAATAGCTTTCCAGAAGCACGCCGACGGCGGCATCGGTCCGTTTCTTGTCGAACTGCATGGTTGCAGAGCCCTCTTCCAGGCCCTCCGCGTCCTCAATATAAGCGTAAAACGGATAGTCGGACGCATTTGAGTTCGTCAGCTCCGATGAATAATTATAGAAAAAGAAATCATCGCTGGAGGAAGCCGGATAATCGGAAATCTCTGTGACTGTCGCAGTAAACGACACTCCGGTATCTTCACTCATACCGGTCAGTGTATCCCCGATCTGAATGTTGTCCCGCTCCAGCTCGCTGATACTGCCGCAGGCATACATGCCCTTTTCTCCGGAGACAACGACAAAAGCCTCTTCCGAGGATTTTCCTTCTTCCAGCGTTCCGGCACTGCGAACCACGCCGTTGATGGTCGCCCGCACCGTTGCCTTCTCGATCTCCTCGTCATCCTGTTTGAGCTTCAGCTCGGCTTCCCGGACGTTCAGACGCTGGGCGCGGATATCCATCATCTTCGCAAAGAAGGCATCCCGCAGTTCCTCCGGAGTCTCTGCCTCATCTCCCTCTTCTTCGTCATCTTCGTAGTCGTCCTCGTCGTCCTCCGTTTCATCCTCTGCGTCCAGCTTTTCTGTCTCATCTTCAATCATATTGTTATTGTTGACCAGATTGACCAGCAGGGAAATCGGGCCGCTGTACGCACCCCCGAGGATCGGATAGGCGGCAAAATCCGCATCACTGATCGACGGGTCTCCATCCGCGGTCACAAAGGAAAGCAGGCAGAGTTTCAACTCATCCAGATAGATATCCGGCATCGGTGTATAGACGGAATCGCTCTGGGCCAGCTGTGGCAGCGTCTCCTTCAGGTAGCGCCAGAAGAAATACAGTTCATACCAGGCATCGGTCAGGTCCCGGATGCTTCCCTCATACCGTTCCGCTGTCTCCTGGGTCCATTCTTCCACCGAAGTGCCGGCCGTGGTTTCCAGGCTGTAGATTTCCCAGCAGATCCGGTAATAGAGGTAGTTTGCATATGCCTGATGCAAGGCGCGCAGTGTATCGGCCGCGCTGAAGTCGCTGTAGGCTGCCTCCATTTCCTTCAGGGCTGTGATGGTCTTGCGGGACGGCAGATAAAGCGCAACCGAACGGGTTTCCCCGAACGCGTCGGTAAATTCGTTGACGGTGGCTTCTCTGGCCAGCCGCCGGACATAGATGCTTCTGGCCTGCTCAAGGTCATCCGGCATCAGCTGATCCGTGCCGGAGGTGAACTGCTGGGTCAGAAGATTCGCCAGCGAGAGGAAGGTCTTCAGATAATTCTGGATATCCAGATATTCCGCACCGATGTCTGTCGTGCCGACACTGCCGGAGCCTGCATAGCTCTCGGAAAGCGAATTGTCGGCTTCGGGCAGATTCAGTTCTTCCGCATCGGACTCCGCCTCTTCTGCCTCATCCAGCATGTAGAGATCGTCTTCTGAATCTTCCGCTTCCCCGTCGTCTGGCAGCCCTTCCATGAGTACGTTGTCGTTTTCTGACGATTCATCATCGGAAGCGATCAGGTCCGCTTCGTTCTCCGGAGCTTCCTCTTCTTCATCATCCAGGCCAGCATCAACAAACAGCTCCGATCCGTCATTTCCGTCATTCGAAGATTCATTTACGATTTCCTCTCCGGTCTGAGGATCTGCTGTGACTTCATTTTCCTGGCCGATACCATCTGTCAACTCTGCATCTTCCGCATCCGCATTGTCCGCAATGACGCCGCCTGCCGCATCTGCATTGTCCGAGATAAGCCCCTCGGTCTCATCCGTAATGCCTTCGCCAAATCCATCGGCAATCGCCCCGTCCCCGGAAATCGAATTGTCCGCGGCAGCCTTGTCTTCTGCAACCGGATCATCCGCAAGTACACCATCGGTATCTCCTGCAATAACATCATTCGTATTCCCGGAAGACTGCAGCGTATCCTGCCCCGGCACGGAATCCAGAATCAGGCTCTGGGGGCTGTCGGTCAGGATTTCTCCGACGATACCGCTCAGGAAGCTTCCATCCGCCGGATTGTCGGCCGAGGACTGCTCTCTTTCTTCGTCATCGGTCAGGATGCCGTCCTGCAGGCCGTCCGCATCCGGGTCTTCGCTGTCGGAAAGGACACCGTCGGTCAGCAGATCATTCCGGCTGGTTTTGCCGAGGATCCCGTCGGGGAGAACCGTCAGTTCGTCTTCCTCGGTCATCTCCTCCTCGTCCAGCAGCAGGTTTTCTCCCTCTTCAAGCAGAGAATCTTCGCCAAGCAATGAATCTTCGGCGAGCAGATCCCCCGCTGCAGATGCAGTTGATGTCTTTCCCGTTGATATCTTTGCCGTTTCGGTTTCTTTCTTCGTTGTATCCTGGTCCGCTGCCGACGAATCCGCGCCGCTGTCCTCATCCACCACAACATCCGCGCTGGTCGTCGTCTTCAGACGTTCTTCCAGGTCGACAAACAGGGAAGGATTTTTTCTGCGGATCTCTTCCAGCTCATTCTCCAGACGTCTCAGCTGAAGCTGTGCCAGCTGAAGATCCAGATCATGCGCTTCCCGCTCGAGTTCCTTTTTATCCACATTGTACTGCAGCAGAACATCGCCGGTCTTTACGTTGTCGCCGGTCTCCACATTGACGGTCCGCAGGGTTTTGCCGTCTCCGATTTCCAGATCCACGGTCTGTGTATTCCTGGAAACAATCGAGCCGTACATCTGCTCCCCGCTCATCTCATACATATCTCCCCAGGCCTGGAACATCAGAATCTGGTCCACATTTGCCACCGGAACGACATTTGCGGTTTTTCTCTGTCTGCTGGTCAGATGTCTGACCCCGACAACCCCGCCGGCGCCCAGAAGAGCGCAGACCGTCGTCCATATCAGCACCCGCTTCCACTTCACGGCTTATCCCTCCTTTCCGGTCAGGTTCTCTCCGAAATCATACCGTCAAAAATGTCCACGACTCTTCGCGCATATGCCGCAATCTCCGGCGCATGTGTAATCATCACGATGGTCACGCCCTGTGAATTGAGCCGTTCAAACAACTCCATCAGCTGTCGGCTGGAACGGGAATCCAGCGCTCCGGTCGGTTCGTCCGCCAGCAGGATCTTCGGCCGGTTCACCATCGCCCTTGCTATGGCAACCCTCTGTTTCTGTCCGCCCGAAAGCTGGGTCGGTTTGAAATTCATACGGTCGCCGAGTCCCACCATCCGGAGCGCATTTTCCGCCCGTTCAACCCGTTCTTTTTTTCTCACGCCGGCGTAGATCAGCGGCAGCGCCACATTCTCAAGCGCAGACTGTCGGGGGAGCAGCTGAAAATTCTGAAACACAAACCCCAGATTGTTCAGCCTCAGATCCGCCATATCCTTCTCATCGCACCGCAGGACATCCTGTCCGGAAAGGATATAGCTGCCGGACGTCGGCCGGTCCAGACACCCGATGATGTTCATCAGCGTTGATTTTCCGGAACCCGACGGCCCCATGATGGCGACATATTCACCCGCATCCACGTGAAGCGAAACGTCTCTTAAAGCGGGTACCACCAGGCGTCCCTGCACATAGTCTTTATAAATATGATCCAGCTTCAGTATCATCTTCGAGTCCTTCATCTATGGCATAATCTACGCGGGTAACCGGCATTTTTTCTTCATAATAAGCCTGTGGGCAGGCAATATAATCCGAATACTCCAGTCCGCCGGTGATTTCCACCTGGTCCTGTACCTTGTCCGTCTGCCCGGTCGTCACGGCCCGCTTTTCCAGCTGATGCCGCCGGTTTTCCGCCCAGAGAAATGTCTCCGTCTCCTCTTCGAACAGGTAGTAGGAGTCGATCCACAGTCCTTCTCTCTCGGTCAGCTGCCCCAGATCCGGTTCTACAAAAACATGTTCTCCGAGCAGCAGCCCTTCCGAATTGTCCAGCGTGACATAGAACGCATAGTTGGAAGAGCTGGTCATCGTGTCGGAAGAAGAATCATAATAATCCGAATTGTTCGTATCGGTGGAAGGCCCGGAGGAAAAATCCAGTTCCGTCACCACACCGGTCCAGACCGCCGTCTCATCCGTACGGGAACGGATCAGCATCGGCTCCCCCTCCGAAACGTCGTTGATATTCTGCTCGTTCAGCTTCACCTTTACACGGTAATCTCCATCCTTCATCAGCGTCATGTATTCATCACTGTCGGAGGATGACGAAGAAGAAGCCGCTGCAGCGTTGATTGTGCGGACCACGCCGTCCATTCCCGCATACACATCCGTATTGGCAAGGTTGGAATTCAGACGGTCCCGCTCAATTTCCAGCTTCTTCAGTTCAAACTCCGCCGATTTGATGTTATTTTCATATTCCGTGATATTCATCGTAGCTTCCGAAATCTCTGCCTGCGTCTTCAGCGTCTGCAGCGTTTTCCGCTCATCCTCCACACTTTTTTGCTCAGACAGAATCTCGTTTTTCTTTTTTTCGATCTCGATATCGTTCTTTTCAATCGCATCCTCTATGGAGGAACGGTTATAGGTAAACAGTTTCGTCCCGGTTTTCACCTTGTCTCCCACTTTGACGTAGGTTTTCGCGACGCTCTGTCCGGACTCCAGCCGGATCGTTCTGGTCTCCAGCGGTTCGATCTCTCCGCCGTACCTTGGGATCTCACCGCCGGCATCCGCGATCCCGGCGATCTCTTCCACGTGATTGACATAAACGGTCTTTCCGTTCGACGCACCGGCGGTTGTTCCGGAGCCTCCGCTATAATAATAATATCCAAATCCCGCAGCTCCTCCTGCAGCCAGCAGGATCAGCAGCACAATTACAGGTCTCTTCATCCCGGCTAACCAGCTTCCTTTTCCTGTTTTTGGTTCTGTCTTTCACGCGCCAAAAGGATATTGCGAATGGTTAAACGCTTCGCTCTTTCGCAGTTCTGCCTCCCCTCAGACATGCACGACTTCGGAAACAGTACTTCTGGCACTGTAATCATACTATCATTCGCACTTTTAAAAGTACAGAAAGAAATTGTGAAGGTTTCGTGAAAGGTCCGTGATGGAACAGACCGGGTTCCCCTGTGTCCGGACATCTGCAGCCAACGTCCGTCCGCCCCGGCCGGATGAAAATCCGTGGGATATCGGACATCTGTGCTGCAGAGCCGGTCACATCGGAGAACCCGGTCTGCTCTGATTTACTTCGGAATTCCTTCCGAAATGTGTTCTATAAAACCTTCATCCGGAGCGGCAATTGCCGTTCCCGGATCAGACAGGATATGCCCCGTTGGCATTGTCTGCGGCTGTGGGATCCACGCCGGTCTGCTGGGCCTGTCTGTACTTGAAGAAGTCCGTCGCCACCTGCGGGAACAGAGCATAGGAGAGGACATCCTCCTCCTGCTCCTTCCACTGAATCATCTCGCTCTCCAGCTTCTCAAGCTGCGGCGGGATATCGTCGGCCGGACGGTGTGTGATCACCGGCGCATCGCCGATGCACTTCTTCTGCACTTCCGGATTGAACGGTTTGACCGTTGCGCCATACTTGCCGGTCAGTACGTCCTTGGTTTCCTTCGTCACCATCTTGTAGCGCTCGCCTGCGATGACGTTCATCACGGCCTGCGTGCCGACGATCTGTGAAGACGGGGTAACCAGAGGCGGTTCGCCCAGGTCCTTTCTCACACGCGGAACCTCTTCGAGAACCTCGTAGAACTTGTCTTCCGCATGCATGCTTGCCAGCTGGGATGTCAGGTTGGAGAGCATGCCGCCCGGAACCTGATACAGGAGCGTCTTGATGTTGACGCCAAGGTTCTTCGGATTCAGCAGGCCGCTTTCCAGCGCCTCGTCGCGCAGCGGACGGAAGTAGTCCGCGATCTCCGCGAGCAGTTTCTGGTCGAAACCGGTATCATAGGGCGTTCCCTTAAAGGTTTCCACCATAACCTCGGTCGCCGGCTGGGAGGTGCCCAGGGCGAACGGAGACATGGCGCAGTCGATGACATCCACGCCGGCTTCCACTGCCTTCAGATAGGTCATGGAAGCGACACCGGAGGTGTAGTGGGTGTGCAGCTGTACCGGAAGTTTCGTCGCGCTCTTGAGAGCGGTGACCAGTTCGGTTGCTTTATACGGAAGCAGCAGACCGGCCATATCCTTGATACAGATGGAATCGGCGCCCATATCTTCGATCTTCTTCGCCAGATCCATCCAGTAGTCCATCGTATAGGCATCACCGAGGGTATAGGACAGCGCTACCTGGGCATGGCCTTTTTCTTTGTTTGCCGCCTTTACCGCCGTCTGCAGATTGCGGATATCATTCAGGCAGTCAAAGATACGGATAATGTCAATGCCGTTCGCGATGGATTTCTGAACGAAATATTCCACCACATCATCCGCATACTGCGAATATCCAAGAATATTCTGCCCGCGGAAAAGCATCTGCAGCTTTGTATGCTTAAAGCCGTCGCGCAGCTTACGCAGTCTCTCCCATGGATCCTCCTTCAGGAAACGCAGGGAAGCGTCAAAGGTCGCGCCGCCCCAGCACTCTACGGCATGGTAGCCAACCTGATCCAGTTTATCTACGATAGGAAGCATCTGA
>CACXHD010000153.1 GCA_902767335.1 uncultured Lachnospiraceae bacterium | reverse complement strand
TCGGATCGCCCTGGCACTCTCCGGCTGGTCACTCGTTGTCAACTGCGCGATCAACTATACCCTGATCTACGGACATTTCGGCGCTCCCCGCCTGGGGGTCCGCGGCGCTGCCATCGGCACCCTGACCGCCCGGATCACAGAGCTGCTTATTCTGATTGTGTTTATCTGCCTGAAAGAAAAAACGCTGCATCTGAGATTCCGGGATTACCTGAAAACGGACGCCCTTCTCCGCGGCGATTATTTCCGTGTCATGCTGCCGGTTTTCACCGTCAGCGGACTCTGGGGGCTGAATAATGCCGTGCAGAACGCCATCCTCGGACACATGACCGCCAGGGCCATCGCTGCGAACAGTGTCGCTTCGACACAGTTCATGCTGGTCAAATCCATAGCCGTCGGAACAGCCTCCGCCGCAGGGTTCTTTATCGGCAAAACCGTCGGAAGCGGTGATCAGGCGAAACTGAAATCCATGTCGAAAACACTCCAGGTCCTGTTTGTCTGCATGGGACTCGTATCCGGCATCCTTCTGTTTCTGATCCGGATCCCCATTCTCTCCCTGTACCAGCTGGAGCCCGAGACCCGTCAGATGGCCAACCGCTTCCTGCTGATCCTCTGCATCGTTGTCACGACCATGTCATACCAGATGCCGACCAACATCGGCATCATCCGGGGAGGCGGCGACTCACGGTTCGTCATGATCATGGACATTATCAGCATCTGGGGAATCGTTATCCCCATCTCCTTCATCATGGCCTTCATTGTCAAAGCAGACCCTGTGATCGTCGTATGCTGTCTCAACGCAGACCAGGTCTTCAAGTGCGTACCGGCATTCATTAAGTCAAACTACGGGCATTGGGCAAAGAAACTGACCCGGTCATAGGACGCCCGGCAGGCAGCGTTCAGCCTCTGATATGATATAGGACGCGATAATAATAGCGACTCAGAGGCGGCATCTGGAAGTGGCTCAGGGCAGGAATAATCTTCAAGCATTTCTATACTCCTGCCCACTTGACTCCTCTCAGAGCAGGCCTGAGGCATGGAAAATCTGCAATCTACTCATTATTCCTGCCGGAGGCGACGCAGGAGAGGGACTCGGGGCATGGAAAATCAACAATATAATAAAAATTTCTGCCCGCAGCGATATGGCTTGAAGTCAACACGAAGTCAAGGGGAGGCATGCAGCCTCCCCTCATACTTTCAGAACTTTTCAATATAAATTACCCATCACCATGGACACAATTTCCAATCACTGCGTCACAAGATACGTCCCCTGACTCACCAGGTTTTTATTTCATTACCTTCACCGGCACGCCGCCCTTTTCGCAGGATTCTTTCGCTGCGATGGCGATCAGCACGGGCTGCAGTCCGTCGAATGCTCCGACAACGGTGTCCGTATCGTTCAGGCAAGCGTTCACGAAAGAGGTTTCTTCCTCGATAAACGCATCGTTATAGCGCTCCAGGAAGAACCACAGCGGTTTTTCCTTGCTGACAGAATCTGCCGTATAAAGCGTGGTGTTGTTCGGGGTCTCGTTGTCTGCGGTGATGCAGCCCTTGGAGCCGAACACTTCAATTCTCTGGTCATAACCGTAAACCGCCTGACGGCTGTTGTCGATGACGCCGAGAGCGCCGTTCGCGAATTTCAGGGTGATGATACAGGTATCCACATCGCCCGCCTCCGCGATCTCCGGGTTCACCAGGCAGGTGCCGAATGCGCTGACTTCCTCGACTTCGCTTCCGGACAGGTAACGGACCATGTCAAAATCATGGATCGTCATATCCACGAAGATGCCGCCGGAAACCTTGACATAGGAAAGGGGCGGTGCTTCCGGATCGCGGCTGGTAACTTTGACGATATGGACATCGCCGATGACGCCGTCCGCAACCACGTCATGGACATGCTTGAAGTTGCGGTCGAACCGGCGGTTGAAGCCAACCTGATATTTCACGCCTGCTTTCTTCACTTCCTCGAGCACCGGACGGATCTTGTCAAGATCATGATCGATCGGTTTCTCGCAGAAAATATGCTTTCCTGCTTTCGCCGCCTCGATGGAGATCGGCGAATGGGTGTCCGTGGAGGAGCAGATAAATACTGCGTCGATCTCCGGATCGTCCAGAATCTTATGATAATCATTGTAGTACTTCGGAACATTCAGCTTTTCTGCCAGTTCCTTTGCTGCCGGTTCGTATACGTCCGAAATCGCTGCCAGTTCGGCACCCGGTACGCGGGAAGCAAGGTTGTTTGCATGCAGCTTGCCGATCCGGCCGGCGCCGATGACACCAATGCGCAGTTTGTCACTCATACTGTTTTCCTCCTTAGATCTGATAGCCCACACTCTTCAGGTAGTCAACGCTGGCTTTCACATCGCGAAGCGATGTTTCCTGATTGCGCGGATCCCTCTCCTGTTCAATCGTAATATACCCACTGTAGCCGATTTCTTCAAGCGCTTTTTTGATCCCCGGATAGTCCAGCGCGCCTGTCCCGATCGGGCACATGGAGCCTTCTCCGCATCCCTCGAAGAAACGGATATGTTTGCCGAGCACAGACTCATACACTTCCTGATTGACGTCCTTGAAATGGACATAATCCAGACGGTCTGCATATTTCTTCAGGTACGTCACCGGATCCATTCCGCCGTAATACAGATGTCCGGTATCCAGGACCAGTCCTGCCGTCTCCTTCGGAATATCCTGTACGAACCGTTCGATTTCATCCGCGTACTCGAGATAGGTACCGGAATGGGGATGAATCAGCGGACGCACGCCCCAGCTGTTGGCACGCTCGCAGACATCCCGCACATGACCGATGAACTGCTTCCATTCCTCGTCATTCATACGCGGAGCACGGTCCGGATGGCCGGCATTGTAATCCCGCTCGTCATGGCCCCAGTCCATGACGGTCATATAAGGCGTCGGATAGCGCTGTCCCTCCAGAACCGGCAGCTTCGGAAGCCTCGGGTCTGTGATCAGTCTGCAGATATTGTCGACAGCCTCCAGCACGGACGGCTGATTGGCAGGGTCGACCAGATCATGGAAAATCGTTCCGGCGATAATCGCCAGATCGTTCTTTTCCAGTTCCGCCGCCACGACCTCGGCATCGATGGGCAGATAACCGTACGGTCCCAGTTCAATCGCGCGGTAACCGGCCAGATGCGCCTCCTGAAGCACCTTTTTCCAGGAAGGCAGATACGGGTTTTTCGGAGCATCTACGCCCC
>CACXHD010000152.1 GCA_902767335.1 uncultured Lachnospiraceae bacterium | reverse complement strand
CCGGAAGGGTCGACGCCGGAGACCTTGATGGATTTCTTCCCGGACGACTTTTTGATCATTATCGATGAGTCGCATATGACGCTGCCGCAGCTGCGGGCCATGTACCACGGGGACCAGTCCCGGAAGACGACCCTTGTGGACTATGGGTTCCGCCTGCCTTCCGCGAAGGACAACCGGCCCCTGTGCTTTGAAGAATTTGAGAGCAAGATCAACCAGATCCTGTTTGTGTCGGCGACGCCGGGCCCTTATGAGGCGGAACATGAACTGCTTCGGACGGAACAGATCATACGGCCCACCGGACTGCTGGATCCGGAGGTGTTTGTACGTCCGGTCGAAGGGCAGATCGATGACCTGCTCGGGGAGATCCGAAAGGAAACAGCCGCCGGCAACAAGGTGCTGGTGACGACGCTGACCAAGACGATGGCGGAGGATCTGACGGATTATCTCAAAGAGGTCGGCGTGCGGGTAAGGTATCTCCATTCGGACATTGATACGCTGGAACGCACGGAAATCATCCGGGATATGCGCCTGGATGTATTCGATGTGCTGGTGGGGATCAACCTGCTGCGGGAGGGGCTGGACATACCGGAGATTTCCCTGGTTGCGATCCTGGATGCGGATAAGGAGGGCTTTCTGCGTTCGGAGACCTCTCTGATCCAGACCATCGGGAGAGCCGCGCGGAACGCGGACGGGCATGTGATTATGTATGCGGATATGATGACGGATTCCATGCGGGCCGCCATCGACGAAACCATGCGCCGCAGAGAAGCCCAGAAAGCTTATAACGAAGAACATGGAATTACGCCCCAGTCGATTCGGAAGGCGGTGCGCGACCTGATAAGCATCTCCCGGGATGTCGCGTCGCAGGAGCGGAAGTATGAAAAGGATCCGGAGTCCATGGACCGGGAAGAACTTGAAAAACTGATTGAAAAGGTGAAAGGACAGATGCAGAAAGCGGCCGCGGACCTCAACTTCGAGGCGGCTGCCGAGCTTCGGGATCAGATGATCGAACTGAAGAAGCATCTTGAACAGGTACTCGAGGAATGACAGGAAAACAGAGAAGTGAGGAAATCAAGTATATCCGGATCCGCGGAGCAAAGGAACACAATCTGAAGGGCATCAGCATCGATATTCCCCGCAATGAATTTGTTGTACTTACGGGTCTGTCCGGTTCCGGAAAATCATCGCTGGCCTTTGACACAATCTATGCGGAGGGCCAGAGAAGATATATGGAATCCCTCTCTTCCTATGCCCGGCAGTTCCTGGGGCAGATGGAAAAACCGGAGGTGGAAAGCATCGAAGGCCTCCCACCGGCAATTTCCATAGACCAGAAATCCACCAATCGGAATCCGCGTTCGACGGTGGGCACGGTGACGGAGATTTATGATTATTTCCGGCTGCTCTATGCCCGGATCGGAACGCCGCACTGCCCGAAATGCGGCAGGGAGATTGTCCGCCAGACCATCGACCAGATGACGGACCAGCTGACGGCCCTGCCGGAGCGCACCCGGCTGCAGATTCTTGCGCCGGTGGTCCGCGGCCGCAAGGGCATGCATGAAAAACTTCTGGCCCAGGCGAAAAAGAGCGGATACGTCCGTGTACGAATCGATGGAAATCTATATGAACTGTCGGAAGAAATCCATCTGGAAAAGAACATCAAGCATAACATCGAGATTCTGGTGGACCGGCTGATCGTGAAGGAAGGGATCGAAAAACGGCTGAGCGAGTCGCTGGAGCAGGCGCTGAAAGAAGGGAACAGCCTGGTTTACGTGGAAGTACAGGAACCGGACAAAGAACCCGGGATGCTCTCGTTCAGCGAGAACTTTGCCTGCCCGGACTGCCAGATCAGCATTGAAGAAATTGAACCCCGCAGCTTTTCCTTCAACAATCCCTTCGGAGCCTGCCCGGAATGTTCCGGTCTCGGCTACCGTATGGAATTTGACGCGGATCTGATGATCCCGGACAAATCGCTGTCGATCGATGACGGCGCAATCACGGTCCTGGGCTGGCAGTCTGCCAGAGAGAAGGGCAGCTTCACGAGGTCCATCCTGGACGCTCTGTGTGAAACCTATCATTTCCGTCTGGACACGCCCTTTGAGGACTATCCGGAGGAAATTCAGAATATCCTGCTTCACGGGACCGGCGGACGCGAAGTGAAGGTACACTATCGCGGACAGCGGGGTGAGGGTGTCTACGATGTGGCCTTTGAAGGTCTGATCCGCAGTGTGGAACGCAGATACCGGGAAACCTTCTCGGAGACCAGCAAGGCGGAGTATGAGACTTTCATGCGGATCACGCCCTGCACGCTGTGCCGCGGGCAGAGACTGAAGCAGTCGGCGCTCGCCGTGACGGTCGGCGACAAAAACATCTATCAGATGACGGATATGTCCGTGGAGAAACTCCAGATTTTCCTGCAGAATCTGCAGCTGACCCGGCAGCAGGGACTGATCGGGGCGCAGATCATGAAGGAAATCCGCTCCCGGATTGCTTTCCTGGCCAATGTCGGTCTGGGGTATCTTACGCTGACACGGGCGACAGGCTCCCTTTCCGGAGGGGAGGCACAGCGCATCCGCCTGGCGACACAGATCGGGTCCGGACTGGTCGGGGTTGCCTATATTCTCGATGAGCCGAGCATCGGTCTGCACCAGCGGGATAACGACAAGCTGCTGAATGCATTATTTGAACTGAGGGATCTCGGAAATACCCTGGTGGTGGTCGAGCACGATGAAGACACCATGCGGGCGGCCGATTTTCTGGTGGATATCGGTCCGGGCGCCGGAGAACACGGCGGCCGGGTGGTTGCCGCGGGCAGCGTACAGGATATTATTGACTGCCCGGATTCGATTACAGGAGATTACCTGAGCGGCAGAAAACGGATCCCGGTGCCGAAACAGAGAAGAACGCCTACCGGCATGCTGACGGTGCGGGGGGCCGGAGAAAACAATCTCCGGGGCATCGACGTGGCCTTTCCTCTCGGGGTTTTCACCTGTGTCACCGGTGTCTCCGGCTCCGGAAAGAGCTCTCTGGTCAATGAGATCCTTTACAAAGTACTTGCGCGGAAGCTGAACCGGGCCCGCACGATTCCGGGGAAATACCGCGGGATTGAGGGCATCGAACAGCTGGACAAGGTGATCTGCATCGACCAGTCACCGATCGGCCGGACGCCCCGGTCCAACCCGGCGACGTATACCGGCGTATTTGACCAGATCCGGGATCTGTTTGCCGCGACAGCAGACGCGAAAGCGAAGGGATACAAGAAGGGAAGATTCAGCTTCAATGTCAAAGGCGGGCGCTGCGAAGCCTGTGCCGGCGACGGGATTATCAAGATTGAGATGCATTTCCTGCCGGATGTCTACGTCCCGTGCGATGTATGTCACGGGAAGCGTTACAACCGGGAAACGCTCGACGTCAAATACAAAGGGAAGAGCATCTATGATGTCCTGAATATGACCGTGGAGGAGGCGCTCTCGTTTTTCGATGCGATCCCGTCGATCCGGAGAAAGATCCAGACGCTCTACGACGTAGGGCTTTCGTATATCCGGCTCGGGCAGCCTTCCACGGAGCTGTCCGGAGGGGAAGCGCAGAGGATCAAGCTGGCGGCGGAGCTGAGCCGCAGGAGTACCGGGAAAACCTGTTACATCCTGGATGAACCGACGACCGGCCTGCATTTTGCGGATGTCCATAAACTGATTGAGATTCTTCAGCGGCTGACGGACGGAGGTAATACGGTCATTGTCATTGAACATAATCTGGATGTGATCAAGACCGCGGATTATCTGATCGACATGGGTCCGGAGGGAGGCGACGGCGGCGGAAAGATGATTGCCTGCGGAACCCCGGAAGAAGTGGCCGAAATGCCGCAGTCCTTCACGGGCCAGTATGTGAAGAAATATCTGAAGGATGTATAGACCGGTTTGTGAAGAAAAATCTGAGGGAACCATAGAACCGTATTGGATTCAATAACTGAAAGATGCATAGGACAGGAATAGAAGAGCATTATATTCAGAAATCAGACGGAAAACTCCGCTGCGGATATACGACGGGAACCTGTGCGGCGGCAGCTTCGCAGGCTGCCGCCGTTATGCTGCTTTCCGGAAGATCGGTGACAAACGCCGACCTGGTGACGCCGGCCGGAATCCGCCTGTCGCTGGAAATTCTTGCGGCGGAACGGACTCCCACCAGTGTATCCTGCGCCGTGCGCAAGGACGCCGGAGATGATCCGGACATCACGGACGGAATGCTGATCTTTTCCAGGGTCAGTTTCCGGCAGGACGGAAACATCCGGATCGACGGAGGCGAAGGCGTCGGAAGGGTGACCCGGCCCGGCATGAAACAGCCGGTCGGCAGTGCCGCGATCAATCCGGTTCCGATGAAGATGATCCGGGAGCAGGTAGAGCGGGTCTGTGAAGACTACGACTGCACGTGCGGACTGGATGTGGAGATCTATGTTCCCGGCGGTGAGGAAATCGCCGGGAAAACCTTCAATCCGAGACTGGGCATCACCGGCGGCATTTCGATTCTGGGAACCAGCGGGATTGTCGTCCCCATGAGCGAGGAGGCCCTGATTGACAGCATCCGGCTCGAGATGCAGATACTGCGAAGCGAAGGGGTCCGGACCCTGATCCTCACCCCGGGAAATACCGGGGAACAGTTTGTCAGAGATACGCTGCAGGTAAAGCCGGGGGCGGAGAAGCCCGGGGCAGAAGCGCCGGGATCGGAAACGCCGGGGCCGGAAACGCCGGAGTCGGAGGAGCCGGGAGCGAAAACGCCGGGGACGGAGAAGCCGGTAGCGGAAACGCCGGAGTCGGAAACGCCGGGGACGGAAAAATCCGGGGCGGTTGTCAAGTGCAGCAATTTTGTCGGACGTTCCCTGGATCTGGCGGTGGAGCTGGGATTTTCCGGTGTGCTGTATGCAGCCCATATCGGGAAAGGAATCAAAACGGCCGGAGGAATTATGAATACGCATTCCTCCGAGGCGGACTGCCGGATGGAACTGATGGCTGCGTTTGCGCTGAGAGCAGGCGCTTCGGCTGCCTGCGCCCGTGGAATTCTGGAATCAGTGACCACCGAAGCGGCGCTGGATTTGATGGCGGAGGAACATGTTCTGGAGGAAGGGATGCGCCTGGCAGCGGCAGCGGCAGCGGAAGCCATGAAACGCCGGACCCGCGGTAAGATTCTGACCGGGGTCATTCTTTTCGGAGAAACCTATGGGGAGCTTGGCCGGTCAGAGGAGGCGGACCGGCTGCTGGCGGACGTATCTTCGTGAGAAATATTCCGCCTCTTTTGGGCGGAGGGCAGCAGTGACAGGAGTTTTGTCCTCCTGAATTCTCCTGAACAGGACATAGGAAGACCGATACAGAGTCAGGGGTGTTCCTGAATACAAGAAGCCCGATACAGAACCAGGGCTGTTCCTGAATACAGGAAGCCGATACAAAGAAAAGGAAAGGATGCCAGATGGTACATTTTGTAGGGGCAGGCCCCGGAGCAGAGGATCTGATTACGGTCCGGGGAAAACGGCTGCTTGAAGAAGCGGATACGGTCATCTATGCCGGTTCCCTCGTCCGGGAGGAACTGCTCGGTTATGTGAAGGAAGACTGCGCTGTCTATAACAGTGCATACCTAACGCTGGAGCAGGTTGTGGAAATCTGCGAGGCGGCGGAGAAATCCGGGCAGGAAGTTGTCCGGCTGCATACCGGGGATCCAAGTCTGTACGGTGCGGTCAGAGAACAGATGGACCGACTGGACGCGCTCGGGATTCCCTACGATTCCTGCCCCGGGGTGAGTTCCATGTGCGGAGCAGCGGCCGCACTGAATCTGGAGTACACCCTTCCGGATGTTTCGCAGACGGTGATACTTTCCCGCATGGCCGGGAGAACGGCGGTTCCGGAACGGGAGCAGATTGCAGCGCTGGCTGCGCACCGGGCGACCATGGTGCTGTTTCTGAGCGCCGGAATGACCGAAGAGCTGGCAAAGGAACTGATCCGCGGGGGCTGTCGGGAGGATACACCGGCAGCGATTGTATACCATGCAACCTGGCCCGATGAGAGAACCTGTCTGTGTACCGTCGGAACACTGGCGGAAACCGCGAAGATAAACGGGATTACGAGAACGGCATTGATCATTGTGGGGGATGTGGTCCCCCACAGCCGGTACAGGAGAAGTGACCTCTACCACCCGGCGTTTTCCACGATGTTCCGGGACGCACAGGACTGCGGAGACAGACCGGCCTGCGGGGAAGCACAGGCCCGCAGGGAAGGACCGGGTCACCGGGACAGACCAGCCTGCGAGGAAGACTCGGCAAGCGGGGAAGGACCGGCCCGTCGGCCTGCGGAAGACGGAGGAGAAGACGAATGAGGGGGCATCAGGCGGCTGTTATCTATTTTACGTCCCGGGGCGGAAAAACCGCGCAGCGGGTCCTGCGTTACTATGAAGACAGGGAATGGAACTGTATGTGCAGATCCGGACAGCAGACCCGGACAGTGGAGATGAAACCGGAGATCAAAACGGATTCGCAGGGCACCCTTCGGGAATGGATCGGAAAACGCTTTGCGGACAGCGCCGTGATTATCTTTGTCGGCGCTCTTGGGATTGCGGTCCGGCTGATCGCTCCGTTTCTGGTTGACAAGAGGACCGACCCTGCGGTTCTCTGTGTGGATGAGAGAGGGGAATATGTCATCAGTGTGGTTTCAGGGCATATCGGCGGCGGAAACCGGGAGACGAGACTACTGGCGGACCGACTGGAAGCGACTGCTGTCATAACGACGGCGACCGATCTGAATGGCCTCTTTGCTGTGGATGTGTTTGCGGCAGAGAATGAATTGACAATCTGCGATATGACTGCGGCAAAGCGGATCTCTGCCTTTTTGCTGGAAGGCGGGAGTGTCCGGATCGAGAGCCTGGTTCCGGTGGAGGGCACACTTCCGGCCGGGGTGGAGTCGGTGGGCCGGATCTCTCCCGGAGAGGGCAGGTATGTCACGGTGCATGCATGTGAAAATCCCTGGCTTCGAGATCCCGGGCTTCGAAACGCCAGAGTTTGTAGTTCCGGGTTTCGAGATGCCGAACTTCGAGATCCCGGGCTTTCTCTGGAACTGCTTCCCCGGAGCGTGGTTCTCGGCGCCGGATGCAGGAAGGGAACGGATCCGGAAAAGATGGAACGGTTTCTGACGGATTTTCTGGACAGAGCGGCCCTGGACTGGTCCGCGGTGTCCTGTCTCGCCAGCATTGATCTGAAAAAGGATGAAAAAGCCCTGACGGAGACCGCCGTCCGGCACCAGATTCCGTTTCGGACATTTTCTCCGGAAGAACTGATGAAGGCAGAAGGAAACTTTTCGGCTTCGGAATTCGTCCGACAGACGACCCGTGCCGACAATGTATGCGAACGGAGCGCGGTCTGCGCTGCCGGGGGCGGCTCGCTGTTTCTGAAAAAGACAGCTTTCGACGGCATGACGGCCGCGGCGGCTCTGCCGGACCAGGTGCTGTATTTTTGAAGCTGTCTGGAACGCCGCGAAGTACATCGCATAGTACACCGCAAAGTACACCGTAAACGAAGGAAAACGGATGGAATCTGCGCTTCAACATAAAATGAGACCTGCCCGGTCGGGCGGATACGGACAGGCAATGGAGATACGGCTGTGAACAAAATTTTCGTGATCGGAATTGGCCCGGGAGGCAGAGAGCAGATGACGCTCCAGGCGCTGCATGCGCTGGAGGCCAGCGAGGTCATTATCGGATATACGGTGTATATTGACCTGGTAAAGGATGCGTTTGACGGGAAGCAGTTTCTGACAACGCCGATGCGGCAGGAACGAAGACGCTGCGAGATGGCTTTTGAACAGGCACAGGCTGGAAAAACGACGGCCATGATCTGCAGCGGAGATGCGGGAGTCTATGGGATGGCCGGACTGATCCTGGAAATCGGAGAGCACTATCCGGATACGGAGGTCGAAGTCATCCCGGGAGTCACAGCCGCGCTCGGAGGCGCGGCTGTTCTGGGCGCGCCGCTGATGCATGATTTCTGTGTGATCAGTCTCAGCGATCTGATGACCAGCGCGGAGAAAATCGACCGGCGCATCCGGATGACGGCGGAAGCGGATTTTGTGATCTGCCTTTACAATCCTTCCAGCAGGAGCCGGAAGGATTCTCTGCGGCATGCATGCGGCATTCTCCTGGAATGTCTGCCCGGGGACCGGGTGTGCGCGGTTGCAAGAAATGTGGGACGGGAGGGGGAAGCCTTCCGCCTTCTGCCGCTGGGGGAACTGGCGGACGCACAGACCGATATGTTCTGCGTGGTCTATATCGGAAATTCACAGACAAAAATCATCGGCGGCCGGATGGTGACGCCCAGAGGATATCAGCTATGAAGAAACTGCTCTTGTTTGCGGGGACAACGGAGGGGCGCGAACTTGCGCAATACCTTTCCAGATGCCGGCTGGTCTGCGACATCTGTGTCGCGACCGAATATGGCGCACTTTTGCTGGAGGAACACTGCCGGGGGCACCACATTCACAGGGGCCGGCTGGACCGGGATGCCATGATCCGGCTTGCCGAAGAGACCGGGGCGACCCATGTTGTGGACGCAACCCATCCGTATGCGAAGGAGGTTTCAGCCAATATCCGCGCGTGCTGTGAAGCGCTCGGCCTGGTCTATCTGCGGCTGGTGCGGCCGGAGCTGGGGACAGAGAATCCGGTCCGGACGGTTTCGGAGATTCTGCCGCAGTTGGAAGCGGATCCTTCCAAACGGGAGGAAATTCTTGCGCGGGTCTGTGCCGGCGGATATATCTGCGCGGACAGTGTCCGGGAGGCGGTCCGGTTTCTGGAATGCACCGACGGAGCCATCCTGGCAGCCACCGGCAGCAAGGAACTGGAGCAGTACTGCAGTATCAGCGGCTGGCAGGAACGCGTGTACGCAAGGGTTCTTTCCGCGGCGGATTCCATGGATGCAGCGGTCCGGACCGGATTTTCCGGCAGCCATCTGATCTGTATGCAGGGACCGTTCAATGCAATGATGAACCGGGCGGTTCTGCAGATGACCGGCGCAAAATGGATGGTGACAAAGGAATCCGGCCATGCCGGAGGGTTTCCCGAAAAACTGGAGGCGGCTGCCAAGGAAGGCGCGACGCTCGTGGTGGTGGGCCGGCCGGCTGTGGAAACCGGCTGTTCGCCTGCCGGCATTCGAAGATATCTGAATGAAGCATTTGATCTCCGGCCCGGCCAGACGGTGACCCTGGCGGGGATCGGCCCGGGAGAGGAAGCAGAGATGACCGGTGCGGTCCAAAGGAGCCTGAGAGAGGCGGATCTGGTGATCGGGGCCGGAAGAATGCTGGAATGTGTCCGGAAGACGGCGCCTGCCCTTTCGGTGCTTGAGGAATACAGGGCCGGGGAGATCGTTCATTTTCTGACGGAACATCCGGAATATGAAAAGGTGGTTGTGGCGCTGTCCGGTGACCCGGGCTTTTTCAGCGGGGCCGCTGCACTGCGCAAAGAGCTGAAAAACAGGATGCCGCAGGCGGAAGTCCAGACCCTCGCCGGAATATCCTCCGTCTCCCGGCTGAGCGCTCTGCTGGAGGAGACGTGGGAGGACGCGGTTTTTGCCACGATGCACGGAAGATCGGACAACATTCCCGGACTGGTCGCGGCACATCCGAAGGTGTTCGTCCTGCTCGGAACCGGGGACGGGCTGCGCACGCTCTGCCGGACGCTGCTTGCCTATGGTCTGGAGGATGTGAGGATCTATGCGGGATGCCGGCTTTCCTATCCGGAGGAACGGGTGCTCTCCGGGTCTCCGAAGGAACTGTTGGATCAAATGATGGATCAGGATACGCCGAATCTGACGGTCGTACTGGTCAAAAATGCACAGGCGCAGTCTGTGCCCTCCTTCGGCCTGCCGGATGAGGAATTTCTGCGGACAGAAGTCCCGATGACCAAAAGCGAGGTGCGGGCGCTGAGCGTTTCGCGGCTGCGGCTGTCGGAAAACAGTATTGTATATGATGTCGGCGCCGGGACCGGCTCGGTCTCGGCGGAGATTGCAGGGCTGATTCCGCGGGGGCATGTCTATGCGGTTGAAAGAAATGCACAGGCGGTTCCTCTGATTCGGGAGAATGTCCGAAGACACTGTGCTTCCTGTGTGGAAGTGATTGAGGGATCTGCACCGGAAGCCTTCGCGGAGCTCCCCGCGCCGACGCATGCTTTTATCGGCGGATCGGGCGGACAGCTGCGGGAGATACTGGAAGCGCTTCTGAAGAAAAACCCAGAGGTACGTATTGTCATAAATGCGGTTTCGCTGGAGACCCTTGCGGAAATCACCGATTGCCTCCGCTGCCTTCCGCTGGCGGAGGAGGAAATCCTGTGCGTGAGCATCGCCCGGGGAAGAAAAATCGGCCGGCATCATCTGATGTATGGACAGAATCCGATTTATATCATCACTCTGCGCGGAGCGGGAGAGAAAGGAGCCGGTGAAAATGGAGTCGGCGAAAATGGAGTCGGCGAAAATGGAGTCGATGAAAAAGGATCCGGCGAGCGCGGATCCGGAGGACAGAAATAGATGAAAAACCAAACCAGGACGGCGCATCCGGAATTCCGGGAAGCGGCCGGAGACGGGCGGCAGACATTCGGGAATGATCAGGAGATGATCGGAGACGGGCGGCAGACATCCGGAAACGGGCAGGCGGCTGCCGGTACGCCCCGGGTGCTGATGGCCGGTGTCTCGAGCGGTGTCGGAAAAACAACCATCGTCTGCGGGCTGCTGGCCGCACTGACTGCCAGAAAGCAGAGGGTTGTCTCTGTGAAATGCGGTCCGGATTATATTGACCCGATGTTTCACCGGTCCGTCATGGGTATAAAATCGACAAACATCGATACTTTTTTCTGCAGCCATCCTCAGGTGCGCAGGCGGCTTGCCTCTTTTGCGGCGGATGCCCAGGTTGCCGTTCTGGAAGGCGTTATGGGGTACTATGACGGGATCGGAGGAGACACCGATCTGGCGAGTACATATGAGATTGCCCGCGCGACCCGGACCCCGGTGATCCTGATTGTGGATGCGGCGGGAATGAGTCTGTCTGCCGCTGCGGTTGTCAGGGGTTTTCTGGAGTTTCGCGAAGACAGCGGGATTAAGGGCGTGATATTTAACCGCATGTCCGCGGGTGTATATGCGAAGATTGCGCCCATTGTCGAGCGCGACTGCGGAATCCGCGCCTATGGGCACGTACCCGTGAGTCCGGATGTGGTTTTAGAAAGCCGGCATCTGGGGCTGGTGCTTCCGGCGGAGGTTCCGGAGTGGAAAAACCGTCTGAATATCCTGGCCGGCCGGTTGGAAGAGTATCTGGACCTGGACGGAATCCTGGAACTTGCCCGGACAGCGCCGCCGCTGGATATAGACAGCCTGAGCGAGGCGGAACCCGGCTCGCAGGACCTGGATCCGGATGGATGGAATGTACTGGATATACAGAATATACGGAATGTGCGGGAGGAAGTGCCCGAAGATCTGTCTGCCGCAGCAGCGGACAGGGTGAGAATTGCTGTGTCCCGGGATGAAGCTTTCTGCTTCTGTTACGATGAGAATCTGGAAATCCTCAGAAGGGAGGGAGCCGACCTGGTGTTTTTCTCACCGCTTCATGACGGCGAACTTCCCAAGGCGGATGCGCTCCTTCTGACCGGCGGATATCCGGAACTTCATGCCTGCGAGCTGGAAAAAAACCGCCGCATGCGGACGAAGATCCGGGAGGCGGTCTCCGGGGGCATGCCCTGCGCTGCCGAGTGCGGAGGATTTATGTATCTGCACAGAACGCTCCGGGATCCGGAAGGGCGGGTGTTTGAAATGGCGGGTGTGCTTCCCGGCGAAACGTATCCTGCGAAATGTCGGACGCACTTCGGATATATTACAGTTACGCCGAAGGATGGACGTTTTTTCGGCAGAACGGCAGGACCGGTCCGGGGGCATGAATTCCACTATTACGAGAGCACGGACTGCGGAGACGGCTGCCTGGCAGAAAAGCCCCGCGGAGGCAGAATGTGGGAATGCATGCATATGACGGATACGCTTGCCGCCGGTTTTCCACATCTTTCTTATGCCTCCAGCCCGGAAACGGCAAGAGCTTTTGTGGAGGCCGCAAGAGCGTATCGAGCGAGCAGAACAAGTCGAGTGAGCAGAACGAGTCGAGCGAGCAGAACGAGTTGAGCGGATCGGAGGAGATATCTTGAATTATAAGACAGCTGCGTTTGCAGTGGGTTTTTTTCTGGACCTGCTGGTGGGAGATCCGCACTGGATCTATCATCCGGTGCGGATGATCGGCGCCTTGATTCAGACACTGGAGAAACGGCTTCGGAGCCTGTTCCCTTCGAGCGCGGCCGGAGAGACAGCGGCAGGCGGCGCGATGGCGGCGGCGACGGTTTTTCTGACCGGCGGTGTTGTGTGGGTACTGACGACAGGCGCGGACCATGTCAGTTTGTGGGCCGGATTTGCCGTGCGCACGATACTGACCTGTATGGCGCTCGCCTCCAGATCGCTGCGGGATGAGGCGATGAAGGTATACCTTTGTCTGAAAACGGAAGATCTTGTCAAAGCCAGAAAAGCTGTGTCCATGATTGTCGGAAGAGACACCGACAGCCTTACCGGAGAGGGCATTGCAAAGGCGGCTGTCGAGACTGTGGCGGAAAATGCGTCCGACGGAGTAATTGCGCCGCTGCTGTTTCTGGCGCTGGGCGGTCCTGCAGCCGGATGGATTTACAAAGCAGTCAATACGATGGACTCGATGGTCGGATATAAGAATGAGCGATGGCTGCATTTCGGGAGATGTGCAGCAAAGCTGGACGACCTGCTGAATTTTCTGCCTTCCCGGATCAGCGCGGCGGCAATGATTCTCTGCTGTCCGCTGCTGCGTCTCGATATGGGAAACGCATACCGTATCTGGAAACGGGACCGGTACTGCCATGCCAGCCCGAATTCGGGACAGACCGAATCCGTCATGGCCGGAGCGCTGCATGTCCGCCTGGCAGGCGACGCTTCTTACTTCGGGCGTCTCGTTCATAAACCTGAGATCGGCGACCCGGACCGGCCGGTACAGCCGGAGGACATCCCAAGAAGCTGCGCTCTGATGCTGCTGACAGGAACTTTTGTTTTCGCTGTATTGTTTCTGGTGCGGCTGTTGTGCGGATGAGGGAGCCGCATGATTCTCTTTCCGGGCGGACGAATCCGTGGGATTTGCTTGGGTTCGTCCGCTCGGACTCGTTATCTTTGGCGGACAGATCCGGGGAAATCCTTGACTATGTCCGCCTGATCTGTTTCTTTGACGCGGAGAAGCAGAGTACTACATCCATAGGAGCTGTTGTACCGTGCTGCACCACATGGGGGTGGAGGCTCATGGGTGGAGATTCAGCGGAAGCATTGATATCATCAGGGTTTCTGCTGACGGAAATCAATATTTCTGGTAGAATAGAGACATCGTGAAATGCAAATACCTGTTTCCATGGAAATTTTCCTTAAGAAGATTCCAGGCCCCGGATGACCATGACGGGAAAGAGAAACGATGCCGGCTCCCGGATGACCATGACGGAAAAGAGAAACGAGGCCAGGCCCCGGAGACTGCGACGGAAAGGAGAAGCGATGCCTGCACCAAGAGATCATGGCGGTAATGTTTACCGGACGAGATGCAGAATTGATTTTTCGGCGAGTATAAATCCTCTTGGCATGCCGGAACGGGTTCGCCGGGCGGCGGAGCAGGCAGTGATTCGATGTGACAAATATCCGGACCCGGACGCTCTTCCTCTTCGAAAGGCGATTGCCGGGAGAGAACTGCCGCAGTGTCCCGGGGAAGAATATGTACTTACCGGCAACGGAGCGGCAGAGCTGATTTTTGCCCTGACAGCGGCAGTACGCCCCAAAACTGCATTGCTGATTGCTCCGGATTTCGTTGAATATGAGCAGGCGCTGCGCTTTTTCGGATGCCGGATTTTATGGTATACGAACCGGCGGGAAAATGGGTTCCGACCAGGCGAGGATCTCCTGGAGCGGATCTCACCGGAGATTGACATGATCTTTTTTTCTGTCCCGAATAATCCGACAGCAGCACTTCCAGTTCCTTCTCTGCTTCCGGAGCTGGTTCGAAAGGCGGAACAGTGCGGGAGTGTCCTGGTGGTCGATGAATGCTTTAACGGATTGCTGGATCGCCCGGCGCTTTTTTCCGTGAGCGGGCTGCTTCCGGAATACAAACATCTGATTGTACTGAAAGCTTTTACAAAGATGTATGCGATGCCGGGACTGCGGCTCGGTTATGCGCTGTGCGCAGATAAAGAACTGGCAGCGCATGTCCGATCCGGCCTGCAGCCCTGGAACATATCGGTTCCGGCTCAGGCGGCGGGGCTCGCAGCGCTGCAGGAGGAAGATTTTGCAGCGGAGAGCCGGTCCTATATCGCCAAAGAGCGATTTTATCTTCGGGAGGAACTGTCAAAACTGGGATACAAGGTGTATCCGTCAGAAACAAATTATCTGTTTTTTGAAGGACCGCCAGATCTCGGCCGAAAACTTGAGCAGGAGGGAATCCGGATCCGGGACTGCAGTTCGTTCCCTGGCCTGCGTGCAGGTGACTGGCGGATTGCCGTACGGACAGCAGAAGAGAACCGGGAGCTGATCCGCGCCTGCGGAGCATGACAGGAAACGAGGAAATACTTCGGTTAAGGCACTGGAGGGAAGAACTCCCGAAGAAGCAGCAGAGGAAAGCGCTCCGGAAGAAGCAGCAGAGAAAACCGCTTCGGAAGAAGAAAAGGAGGAGAGCATGGCAAAGGTCATCATGGTACAGGGCACAATGTCAAATGTCGGGAAAAGTCTGCTGTGTGCGGGCCTTTGCAGAATCTTCCGCCGGGACGGACTGAAAACCGCTCCGTTCAAATCGCAGAATATGGCGCTCAACTCCTTTATTACGGCGGACGGCCTGGAGATGGGAAGAGCCCAGGTCATGCAGGCGGAAGCGGCTATGATCCGCCCGGATGTACGTATGAATCCGATCCTTCTGAAGCCGGAGAGCGAGACAGGTTCCCAGGTGATTGTGAGAGGCGAGGTGACCGGAAGATACTCGGCAAAGGAATACTTCGCGATGAAAAAACAGCTGATCCCGGTGATTCTGGAAGCTTACCGGAGCCTTGCCGATGAGTATGACATGATTGTGATTGAAGGCGCGGGAAGCCCGGCGGAAATCAATCTGAAAACAAACGACATCGTTAATATGGGGCTTGCCGAAATGGTGGATGCGCCGGTGCTGCTGGTCGGGGATATCGACCGCGGCGGGGTATTTGCGCAGCTGGTGGGGACGGTCGATCTTCTGGAAAAGAAGGAGCGGGACCGGATCAAAGGCCTGATCATCAACAAATTCAGGGGAGATGTCTCCCTTCTCGATCCGGGGATCCGGATGCTGGAGGAGCTGGCCGGGATCCCGGTGATGGGCGTGATCCCATATCTACACATATCGATCGATGACGAAGACAGCCTCAGCGGACGGCTGGAGCATTCTGCCGGTCCGGGAAAGATTGACATAGCGGTTCTGCGGCTTCCGCACATATCGAATTTCACGGATTTTAATCCCTTCGAGCAGATCCCCGGAGTTTCCCTCCGTTATGTCGCGGATGTCCGTCAGCTGGGACAACCGGATCTCATCATTCTTCCGGGGACCAAAAATACCATGTATGATCTGCGCTGGCTGCGCACCTGCGGACTGGAAGCCGCTCTGAAAAAGGCGAATTCCGGCGGCACACCGGTGCTTGGCATCTGCGGTGGATATCAGATGCTGGGGGAATGGCTGGAAGATCCGGAGGGAGTAGAGGAAGGCGGATGCATGAGAGGCATTGGGCTGCTGAAGGTCCGGACGGTTTTCCAGACAGCCAAAACAAGAAAACAGGTACGGGGATCGTTTCGTGAAACCGGACTGGAACGCTTGTTTCCTTCCCTGAGGGATCTGACCTATGAGGGATATGAAATCCATATGGGGATTACGACAGCAGAGGGAACGGAGGAAGCAAAGGGAACAGAGGGAGCAGAGAAAGCAGGGAGAGCAGAGAGAACAGAGAGAGCAGAGGGAGCAGGGAGAGAAACCGGTATGCCGGGAAAGACGGCCGGTTCGTATGTACATGGCCTGTTCGACAGTGCGGGAACGGCCGGGGCGATTGTCCGGGATCTTGCAGCCGCCAAAGGACTGGATCTCGGAGAAATAAAGACACAGGATGCCCGTCTCTTCCGGGAAAGCCAGTATGAGATCCTTGCGCAGGAGATCCGGACACACCTGGACATGGATGCCGTCTATCGAATAATTCAGTGAGTCAGGGGACGTATCTCCTGACTCATTGCCAAAGACGAGTCGGGAGATACGTTCCCTCAGGTTTGGAGGGGAAGAATTGAAAATTCATCTTGAGAATGTACTGCCGGAGGAGATCGAACGGCGGAGTTTTGAGATTCTCTCAGAGGAACTCGGAGAGAGGGACTGGATGCCCGGAACGGAACCGATTATCAAGCGATGCATTCATACAAGTGCGGACTTTGATTATGCGGACAATTTGTGCTTTTCGGAAGGTGCGGTGGAAGCGGGGCTTCAGGCACTGCGGCGGGGGGCTTCGATTGTCACGGACACCAATATGGCGGCGGCCGGTGTGAACAGGCGGCGTCTCGCGGTGCTGGGAGGGGAAGTCCTTTGTTTCATGTCCGACCCGGATGTGGCGGAGGCGGCCCGGAGCAGGGGAATGACCCGCGCCGGCGTCTGCATGGAAAAGGCGGCTGCCCTGGACCGGGAACTGATTGTCGCGGTGGGAAATGCGCCGACGGCGCTGGTCCGGCTCTATGAACTGATTCAGGAAAAGATAATCCGCCCCTCTCTTGTGATCGGCGTCCCGGTCGGGTTTGTCAACGTCGTGCAGGCGAAGGAACTGATCATGGAAAGCGGAGCGGAATATATTGTTGCGAAGGGCAGAAAAGGAGGCAGCAATATTGCTGCCTGTATCTGTAATGCGCTGATTTATATGACGGAGCAGGCCTGATCTTCAGGAACTGCAGCGAAGCAACCTGCACATCCTGCTGGCCTGTTCGCCCGAGGACAGCGTCCAAAAATCGCTTACATAGCTTACACAGACTGGATCATGCTCAGAATCTGCGGTTTCTGGATAAAACCGACTCTGCGTGCAACTTCTTCACCGCCCTTGAAAACAATCAGGGTGGGGATGGAGTTTACATTGTATTTCGCTGCGATCTCCCCGCATTCATCCACATCCAGGCTGCAGACCTTGAAGCCTTCGGCTTCGGACGCGATCTCCGCCACGATGGGGGAGAGCATTTTGCACGGACCGCACCATGTCGCCCAGAAATCAACCAGTACCGGAACATCGGACTGAAGAACTACAGAATCAAAATTGGTGTCATTTACTGCCATGGCTGCCATGGTTTTTCCTCCTGTTCAATCATCTGAATTCAAATCGTACAGTTTCAGATTTGCGAAGAAGCGCCGGGTATTCCCGCGTCAGATCCTCACGTTTCCCCGCAGCAGATCCCTTCGTTTCTCTTCAGCGGATTTCTTCGCCTCCGGCGGAGCGCTTCCCGAATAGGATCTTTGGATGCTTTTTGCGCTCAAAGTCTTTTGTCGGCATTATTCTAACATAGACCGGCAGCCGCCGTCAAAAAAACTTTCGGACGAAAAAACGGTGTTCTTTTTTGACCTCTGTCTGTTTCGAATCGAAAAGAAAGCGGTTTTAGAGAAGGAATGGATAAAAGAAAAGTTAAAATCGGAAGTGCTATTTTACTGCCCGTTCTATAAAATAGAAGCATCAAATTTTGGGAAAGGGCATGGCAGCGTCAAAAAAGCTGCCGGGGTAAAACAGATGGATTATCGTATTCTTACTATTAACCCAGGTTCTACTTCCACGAAAGTGGGCTGCTTTGAAGGAGAAAAGGAAATCTTCACTGTAAATGTCTCTCATGATGCCGAGAAGCTGAAAGAGTTTTCTACAATCAGTTCCCAGCTTCCGTACCGGAAAGAGACCATTCTCGCGGCACTGAAGGACGCGGACGTGGACCTTTCAACAATCGACGCATTCGTCGGCAGAGGCGGCGGGCTTCTTGCGGTTGAGGGCGGTACCTATAAGGTCGGACCGGTGCTGCTTGATCACGCGGAGCGCGGCGCGAACGGCGTACAGCATCCGGCGCAGCTCGGATCGCAGATTGCGAATGAGTTTGCCCAGCAGTATGGAAAGCCCTGCTTTGTTGTCAATCCGCCGGATACGGATGAACTGACCCTGTGTGCCAGAATGACGGGAATCAAGGGCGTCTACAGAAATGTCCATCTGCATGCGCTCAACCTGAAGGAAACGGCAATTCGGCACAGCCAGATGAACGGCTGGAAATACGAGGACAAGAATTATATTGTCTGCCATATCGGAGGCGGTATTTCCATTTCCGCACACCAGAAGGGCCGCATGATCGACGGCAACGATATCGTGGGCGGCGAGGGCCCGATGGCTCCGACACGCTGCGGTGCCGTGCCTGCGGCGGAGATGATCCGCTACTGCTTCGCAAATGAGGACCGGAAGGCGGTCAGCGCTCTTTGCACCAAGACGGGCGGCTTTGTAAGCCATCTCGGAACCTCGGATGCGCTGGAGGTTACCCGGCGTGCTGCGGAAGGAGACAAAAAGGCAGCCCTGATCTGGGATACCATGATTTATCAGATTATCCGCTATATCGGCGCCATGGCCGGTGTCCTTCACGGGGAAGTGGACGGGATCCTGCTCGGCGGCGGCATGGTTCATAACAAAGACCTGGTTGCGCGGATTACGGACAGCTGTTCCTGGATTGCTCCCGTGAGCGCTTATCCGGGTGAGTTCGAACTGGAAGCGATGGCTGCCGGCGCGATCCGCGTGCTCAAAGGCGAGGAAACCGCAAAAGAATATACAGGAAAACCGCGCTGGACGCCGGATGAGATTGAGGGCTGACGTTATGACAAAAAAACAGGAGGTACTGTATGTACTGATCCAGGATCTGGTTCTTGCATTTGTAATTAATTCCGCAGCCACCATACTGAACGGAGGATTCACGGATACCTGGGTGTATCTGGTGGGAATGTTTGAAGCTTTCTCCATCAATTATGCGGCAGGCCTTATGTTTCCGGTTTCCCAGACCGGAAGGGCGGCGGCGGACCGGCTGGCAAAACCGGGTACCTTGCTGCACAAGCTGATCCGGGTATTTGTCACGAATGCGATTTTTGTGACGATCATCAGCTTCTGTATAGCACTGATCAATCTCGGACCCAGACCGGATATTTTCCGGATCTGGTTTTCCACCTATCCGATCCTCCACATTGTAGGATTTGTCACGTCCCTGCTGAGCGAGGACGCATGTATCGATCTGGCAAAGACGATCGAGACGGAATAAAGACAATCGAGACGGAATAAAGACAATCGAGACGGAATAAAGACAATCGAGACTGAATAAAGACGCTCGAGGCAGATAAAGAAGGTCGAGTCAGAATAAAGACGCTCGAGCCAGATAAAGAAGGTCGAGTCAGAATAAAGACGCTCGAGCCAGATAAAGACGATCGGGTCAGAATGACGTAAAAAGCAGAGTTGTGTCTGCAACTATTCATCAACACTGAAAGGAGAACTCTGATGAATCAGACAAAGGTGAACAAGTATTCAAGGAGCGTGTCAATCATTGGCGTGGGCTGTACCCCCTTCATGTACACCGTTGACAAGGAAGAGACCAACGGACTGACAGAAGGCGAACTGTTCGGTTATGCGGCGCTGAAAGCGATGGAAGACGCGGGTGTCAATCCGCAGGATGTCGATTTCTACTTCCACGGCGAAGCGAGCCCGCTGAACGGATCCAATTATCTGACTCCGAACATCCAGATCGCCAACTGGTTCGGCATGAAGGGGAAAGCATCGATTCATCATTCCGAGGCCTGTTGTACCGGTTATTATGCGATCGAGCAGGCAGTCAATGCGGTTGCTTCCGGAAAGTATAACTGCGTGCTCTCCGGCTGCGTGGAATTCGGCGACAGCCTTGCCATCCCGAATCATCCCTACAAGCGCGAAAAGATGACGATGGACAAGTTCCTCGTGACGACAGCCTGGCTGTATGACCGCAACTATACCAGAAGTCTGATGGCCGGACAGGAACTGATCTATGACGACGCGGCAGAGTGGTATAAGAGAACCCGGGGCATCACGGATCAGGAGATGGATGACACGCTGAACTGGATGTGCATCAACAACCGCAGAAATGCATCGGTCAACGAGCTGGCCATTGAGCGCACGACCTATGAAGAGCTGGCGAAGGAAAAAGGCTTCGACAATGTCATGGATTACATGAGATCTCCGTATAATCCGAGAATGGGCGACTTCCTCCGTGCCGGCGGCGTGGAGCTGAAGTGCGACGGCGCTGCGGCTGTCATCGTCTGCGCGACGGATATGGTGGACAAATACATGGGCAACAAGAGCCATAAAGCCATCGAAGTGCTGGGCACCGGCTGTGCTGCCTGCGAGGCGACGACTCCGCATTTCGAAGTTACCGCCACACAGGAAGCGGTCCGTCAGGTCTATGAAGTGACCGGAGTCAAGCCGGAAGAGATCGAGCTGTTCTATGCGAACGACTTCATTATCACTTCACATCTGGTCTCTGCGGAGATCGCCGGCTATCTTCCCTACGGAGAAGGCTGGAAATATATCTGCGAAGGCCGCACCGCATATGACGGAGACAAGCCGATCAACACCAACGGCGGACGTACCTCCTTCGGACATGCGCATGCTGCCTCCGGTCTTGCGGACCTTTATGAAGCTGTAAGACAGATGCGCGGCGAAGCCGGAAAAGGACAGGTCAAGTTCTTCCCGAAGACTGCCATGCTCAGAGGCTATGGCGGAGCGCAGAACATTTGCACCTACATCATTCGAACGATAGACTGATATAAGGAGGAGAAAAAATGGCGATCACACTGGAAAAAGTGGTAGAAAAATTCTATCAGAACCTGGAAGAAGGAAAGATTACCGGTAAAAAATGTACGAAGTGCGGCGCAGTGGAATTTCCTCCGGTCTATGCGTGCAATACCTGCGGATGCTGGGATATGGAATGGATTGAGATCAGCGG
>CACXHD010000151.1 GCA_902767335.1 uncultured Lachnospiraceae bacterium | reverse complement strand
TGCGCCGTGTCCGAGCCCCTGATAAATATACAGTTCGCTCCCGCTGACTGCCCTGTTCAATTCGTCACGCGCATCGTTTCCGACAGTATGGTCATCCTCTCCGGCGACGATCAGCGTCGGGCAGCTGATCTTCGACAGCTCATCCCGTGCATCAAATCCCAGGATGGCATGGGCATTTTTCAGAAAACGGTCATAGCTCGAAGGTTTCGTAAACCGGGAAAGCAGGGGGATGTATTTCCTGTATTTCCGAAGGAACTTCTCTGAATACATCTTCTCCGCAGTATCCGCCATCAAAGCCGTATGATCTCCGTGTTCAGCCATCCGGATCCAGCCGGAAACAGCGTCTTTCACAACGGCATTCGCATGCGGAGCCGTAACCGCAAGGATCAGTCTGCGCACCATTTCCGGATGGTCTATGGCAATGTACTGGGCGATCATGCCGCCCTGGGAGACACCGAGCAGATCTGCCTGCACAATCCCGATGCTCTTCATCGCCCTGACCTGATCACCGGCCATGTCCCTGATCGTATATCCGTCCGGCATTTTGTTCTTTCTGCTGAACATATAAACGGTATAGTCCGAAAAGTATTTCCGGTAGGGCAGCGACAGTATCCATGCCTTGCCCTTTACCGTTGCCAGCCCGTCCGAAAGCCCCGGCAGGACTGCCAGTTTTTTACGGCCGCTGCCGAAGGATACATAGTACATGTCAGTACTTCCGACTGTTACACTGCCATTCTTTCGCATCGCTTTTTCCTCATTGCCCCGGCGGATACCAAAGAAATTGTATCTATGTGATCTTTTCAAATAGTCCGGCCGCACAGTTCCCTACGGTGAAAACTGCTGTTTATCGGACCATCCCGCGACACATCAGTCCAGAAATCCTTCCCTGCCCTTGACTCCGAACCGCTCTTCCAGCTGATGCATCATGTCGTCGGTCAGCGTGTTCACGCGCGGCAGATGCGCGATCTTCATATAGATCTCCGCGGCCTTTTCAGCGGTTTCGATCAGGCCGAATGTCTCGTCCAGATCCTTTCCTGCGCCGTAGATGCCGTGCAGCGCCCAGACTGTCAGGCGGGCGTTCTTCATCTTCTCCGCTGTCGCTTCGCCGATTTCATTGGTGCCGCAAAGCATCCAGGGCAGCACGTTGACGCCCTCCGGGAACACGACGATGCACTCTGTGCACATCTGCCAGAGCGTCCGGGTGAATTCCCGCTCGTCGAGGCTGTGAACATAGGTCATGGCCAGCAGGTTCGCCGGATGGCAGTGCATGACCACGCGGTTTTCGGGATCGACGGAAAGGCGCGCCGCATGGCTCATCATATGCGCCGGAAACTCTGATGTAAACTTGCCGCCGTCGGAAAAACCCCAGAGAAGCTCTGCCGTCTCACCGTCTTCGGTCAGGCGGACAATACCCAGGTTGACGTCCGGCGCGTACTGTACGTTTTTGAAATATTTGCCGGTGCCGGTAACCAGGAAATACTTTCCGCCCAGTTCGGGGGCGGAAAAGCCCGCCGGGATGGCACGGATCACATGGTCAGTATCCAGGTATTCTTTGACTTCTGCTTCGTCCAGCAGCAGGCTGATGTTGCCGCCGTTGCGCTCGTCCCAGCCGTGTGCATACATATTAGTGGTCGTGCGGATCATTTCCACCATAAAAGGAGCTTCCAGTATATTTTTCATCGCAATTGATCCTTTCTCTCAGCGTGTGATTACATCTACAGGCACGTCAAATATTTTAGCAACTTTCAGTATGGTGTCAACCCAGCGTCCGGAGGCGGCTGCCATGTGATGCGTGGGGCCGGCTTCACTCCAGCGGTTACAGAAATCCCGCGCGCCGCAGGTGAAGCGGGTGCGCATATTGGTGTCTCCGAATGTGAAAATGGGGCCGGGCTCGTTGACGCCCTCGGCGGCGACAAACTTAAAGTGTCCGTCGCGGTCCTGCGTAATGCCGAGATAGGTCACAGGGCCTTCTGCCGGATAAAACTGCGTCAGGTACCCGCCGCCGGTTTTGCCGTGGAACACGGGCACGATCTTCATGGTGGGCTTGTGCGCCTTAGAAATATCGGCGTCGCCGGAACCGGAATGTCCGATGATGCAGATATCCTCATTGAAATCGATCGAATACATCTCGCTGAGCTGTCCCATGCCGGAGATGGTTTTGAGGATGCTCATCGCCATGGCGACCTTGATATCGCCCTCGACAGCGCAGGCTGTGCCCTGTTTGATCAGCATGGAGAAAGCGGGGATCAGCATGGAATCCAGCTTTCCGGCAAC
>CACXHD010000150.1 GCA_902767335.1 uncultured Lachnospiraceae bacterium | reverse complement strand
GCAAAGATCCGCACCGATCTGAACATGAGATCCTTCAACCTCATGGTCAATGGATTTTCCGATGTCATGAAGCAGACCTGCCCGTTTCGCGATCCGGATGTCCACCCCGACTTCTCCCGCAAGGAAGCCGGCGAGATGAGCGACCTCGATCGAATGTTTCAGAGCATTCTGCCCGTAGCTGCTGCGGTACTTCATACGTCCGAGCAGTCTTACCAGCTCAGGATGGATGCCGTGCACACCGGTTTCGAGACATGCCGCCTCACCTTCCTCGCGGATCACGCTCTCAACCTCTTTCTGAGCTTTCTCAACCATCTCTTCGATCCTTGCCGGATGAATCCGTCCGTCAACGATCAGTTTCTCCAGCGCAATCCTTGCAACCTCACGCCGGATCGGGTCAAAACCTGACAGGATCACTGCTTCCGGTGTATCATCGATAATCAGATCCACACCGGTCATCGTCTCGAGCGTGCGGATATTCCGCCCTTCTCTGCCGATGATCCTGCCTTTCATTTCGTCGTTTGGAAGGGGAACAACAGAGATTGTTGTCTCTGCGACATAATCAGCAGCGCACCGCTGAATCGCTGTAACAATATACTCTTTCGCTTTCTTCCCAGCGTCTTCTTTGGCGCGGCTCTCGAGTTCCTTATAGAGCTTTGCCGTGTCAATCTTTACTTCGTCTTCAACAGTTTTTAAAAGATATTCTTTCGCCTGTTCGGAGGTCAGGCCGGCAATCCGTTCCAGTTCCTGTACTCGTTGTCCAAGAACGCGATCCGCTTCAGCATGCTTCTTCTTCAGATCGTCTTCCTTTGCCGTAAGTCTGGCTTCCCGGTTCTCCAGTGCACTTGCTTTTTTATCGATGCTTTCCTCTTTTGCGAGGACACGCTTCTCATAACGCTGCAGCTCGCTCCGGCGGTCGCGGGTCTCCTTTTCGGACTCATTCTTCATCCTCAGGACTTCCTCTTTCGCCTCGAGCAGTGCTTCACGTTTTTTCGTCTCTGCGGTTCTGAGCGCGTCATCGATGATTGCGCGGGCTTTTTCTTCGGCATTGCCCACGGTCTCACGGTTTTTCTTCTCACGCCTGTTGACCGCAACGACAGCAGTGACGGGAACTGCGATTGCCAGCGCAATCACTACGGCAATGGCTGCTGCAGCTATCACGGACAATTAGAGCACCTCCTAATTTGGTTTTCATGGTACAATAAAACACAAAGTATTGTACACGTTTGACTTTTTAATGTCAAGAATAAAGTCTGCAGCAGGCCACCTCCGCGTTGCTGTTCAACGCAGTCGAAGACGGACGCCCTTGCGCTGCTGTTTATACTTTTATATAATGATCGGAGAATTGCGGTTTTGCAGAAATGAAAGGAAGTAATAATGGCCGGATCTTCATTTGGAACAATTTTTAAAGTTACGACCTGGGGGGAATCGCACGGCAGCGCGATCGGCGCGGTGGTCGACGGAGTGCCCGCGGGTCTGGATCTTGACAGGAGCGATATCCAGCCTTTTCTTGACCGCCGCAGACCGGGCCGGAACCGGTTTGCCACCCAGCGCCAGGAGGCAGATCAGGTGGAAATCCTGTCCGGCACCTTCGAGGGCAGGACGACGGGAACGCCCGTCAGTCTGCTTGTCCGGAATACGGACCAGCGTTCGCATGATTACAGTCAAATCGCCTCCTGTTACCGTCCCGGCCATGCGGATTATACGTTTGACCGGAAATACGGGTTTCGCGACTACCGCGGAGGCGGGCGTTCCTCCGGCCGGGAAACTATCGGAAGAACGGCGGCCGGGGCCATTGCTTCGAAGATTCTTTCCTCGATGGGTGTGGAAATCCATGCGTTCGTATCTTCGGTCGGCCCGGTTGCGATGACCAAAGCTGCCCGGGAGCTGGGGCCGGAGGATTTCCGCCTTGCTTCTTTGAGCGCCCTTGCCATGCCGGATCCGGAAGCGGAAAAACAGGCCGCCGCATTTCTGGACGAATGTATCCGTTCCGGGGACTCCGCAGGCGGCACGGTCACATGTATTGCAGCAAATCTCCCGGCAGGGCTTGGCGAACCTGTATTTGACAAGCTGGATGCGCTGCTCGGGCATGCGCTCTTCTCCATCGGCGCCGTCAAGGCGGTCGAGATCGGCAGCGGCGTTTCAGCGGCATCCATGACCGGCAGTGAACATAACGACACCTGGCGGATGTCCGAAGACGGGAAGGCCGAGCGCGCCGGGAACTGCGCGGGAGGCGTGCTCGGAGGCATCAGTGACGGCAGCCTTCTGCAGATCCGGGTATCCTTCAAGCCGACGCCCTCCATTTCGAAGCCCCAGCAGACGCTTTTTTCGGACGGGCATATCGGAGAAATCCGGATTGCCGGCCGGCATGATCCGTTTATTCCGGCCAGAGCAGCCGTCGTTGTTGAATCCATGACCGCCATTACGCTGCTGGATCTGATGATGCAGAATATGACGTCCCGGATGGATTCTCTGCTCCGCTTCTATGGACAGTCGTAACGAAGCTGCGGACGATGCAGAACTATGACCGGTGCGGGCGCTGATTCAATCAGTATTTCCACGGAAGTTTACGGAAGGATGAATGTACCTATGCTGGAATTGAAAACCTTTGGATTTGTCGGACTCGGCCTGATCGGCGGGTCACTTGCAAAATGTATCCGGGCCCATGTGGACGGATGTATGCTGATGGCGTATACGCCTTCCGGGACATCGGCGCAGCGCGCTCTGGAAGCCGGCGTCATAGATCTTGTCTGCTGCTCGGAGGATGACCCTCAGTTTTCACAGTGTGACATGATCTTTCTGTGTGCACCCGTGATCAGCAATATCCGTGCACTCCCGATGCTGAAAACCGTCCTGTCTCCCGGCTGTCTTCTGACCGATGTGGGCAGCGTCAAGACCGGGATTCATGAAGCCGTCAAAAGAGAGGGGCTGGAAGACCGTTTTATCGGAGGCCATCCGATGGCCGGTTCTGAGAAAACCGGTTTTGAGAATGCTTCCGAGTATCTGTTTGAAAATGCCTATTATATTCTGACGCCGACGCAGACGGTTCCCGAAGAATGGTATCAGCTCTACCGGGATCTGGTGCTGTCCTTCCGTGCGCTCCCGATCCGGCTGGACTATGCCGAGCACGACTACATCACTGCCGCGGTCAGTCATCTGCCGCATGTGATCGCCGCGTCCCTGGTCAATACCGTTCACGATCTGGACAATCCCCAGGAGCACATGAAGCTCATTGCCGCCGGCGGCTTCCGCGATATCACGCGGATCGCCTCGTCCTCTCCGGACATGTGGGAGCAGATCTGCACGGACAACGCGCCGAACCTGATCCGCGTCATGGATTCCTTTCTGCAGCTGATGCAGGAGGCCAGGGAAAAGATCAGCCGCAAGGAGGGCTCCTATGTCCACAGGATGTTTGAAGAATCCAGAGATTACCGGGATTCCTTCTCCTTCTCCTCCTCCGGTCCGCTCAAGAAAAACTATCGGATCTACTGCGACATCATCGATGAGGCCGGCGCCATCGCAACGATCGCCACAATCCTCGCGGTCGCCGGGATCAGCATCAAAAACATCGGCATCGTCCACAACCGCGAATTTGAAGAGGGCGTTCTGTGCATCGATTTTTATGATGAGACTTCGGTCGGGAAAGCGGTTGCAATCCTGCGTCATCACCGCTATGTGGTGACCGAGGCGAAATAATTCTGCGCTGAGAACGCAGCTGCAATCCTGCGGCGCCACCGCGATGTGGCAGGCGAGGCAGAATAATGCTGCGTTGAGAAGGCTGCTGCAATCCTGCGGCACCACCGCTATGTGGCAGCCAGAAGCAAAAAAAGCGCTTCCGGTTCAAGGCAGTCAGAATAAACAGTTGAGGATCCGAAGCTTCTGCCTGTCCGCGGGCAGGACCAGACATTCCGGAAAAAGAAATTTTTCAGAAAGGACTGAAACATAAATGATTTATCAGGGAAAGGGGCCTCTTCGGGGCGAAATCACCGTACCGGGAGACAAATCCATCTCACACCGCAGCATCATGTTCGGCGCGATCGCTGCCGGCGACACCCGCGTCCGGGGTTTTCTGGAGAGCGCGGACTGTCTTTCCACCATCAGCTGCTTCCGCAGCATGGAGGTTGACATCGAGCGCCGGGAAGATGAGATCGTAATCCACGGGGTTTCCCTGCACGGTCTGAAGGAACCCGAACATGTTCTGGATGTGGGAAACAGCGGTACAACGACCCGCCTGATCAGCGGAATTCTTGCGGGACAGTCCTTCACAAGTACGCTGGACGGCGATGACTCGATCCGTACCCGGCCGATGAAACGGATTATGGATCCGCTCCGGCAGATGGGTGCCGGAATTCGCAGTCTGCGTGACAACAACTGTGTACCGCTGCAGATCCAGAAGGCAACGGACGGACTTCACGCGATCGCCTACCGATCTCCGGTTTCCTCCGCCCAGGTGAAATCCTGTGTTCTTCTTGCAGGGCTCTACGCCGATGACGGGGAGACTTCGGTGACGGAGCCGGCGCTTTCCCGGGATCACACGGAGCGCATGCTCTCCGGCTTCGGTGCCGAAATCCGTTCCGAGGGACTGACCTGCACCATCGCCCCGGAGCCGAAACTCACGGGGCAGGACATCCTTGTTCCCGGTGATATCTCCAGTGCCGCCTATTTCATCGCGGCCGCGCTTCTGGTCCCCGGGTCGGAAATCCTGATCCGCAACGTCGGCATCAATCCTACCCGTGCCGGGATTCTCGATGTATGCAAAAGCATGGGCGCGGATCTGGCTGTTGCCGGTACATATTCCCGCGGCGGGGAGCCTTCCGCAGACCTGCTCGTCCAAAGCCACGCCCTCCACGGAACCGTGATTGAAGGCGATCTCATCCCCACGCTGATTGACGAGCTCCCCGTCATCGCTGTCATGGCAGCGTTTGCTGACGGTGACACCGTCATCCGCGATGCAGCCGAGCTGCGTGTCAAGGAATCCGACCGGATCCGGGTCATGGCCGAAGGTCTCAAAGCGATGGGCGCCGATGTGGAGGAACTGCCAGACGGCATGATCATCCACGGCGGAAAACCGCTGCACAGCGCCGAAGTGGAAACCTGCCTGGATCACCGCGCGGCGATGAGCTTTGCCGTGGCGGCCCTCGGAGCCGGCGTTTCCCTGACGATCCGTGACGCCGAGTGCACACGCATCTCCTATCCGGATTTTTTCAAAGATCTGGACCGGCTTCAGTAATCTTCTGTTTCGCACCCATAAATTCACGAAATCTGCTGATATTGAAACCGGTTTTCTTCTTAAACAGCTTTGAGAAATATACCGGATCACTGATTCCCACGGCTTCTCCTATTTCATACGCGTGCATCTGAGTAGTCAAAGCAAGTTCTTTTGCCTGCTCGATCCGTTTCTCCTGAATATATGTGATGAGGTTCACTGCAGTTTTTTGCTTAAACAGTCTGCTGAGATAGGAAGGACTGATGAAAAAAACCGCTGCGATACTTTCAAGCGACAGCTCCTTGGCATAATTCTTTTGAACATAATGTTTTACCTGATCAATTAAATCCTGCGAGGAAAGGGACTCCTGCTGCTGCATATTGTTCTTCAGAATGAACCTCCACCCCCATGCGGTGCTGAGCCGCGTCCTCTGGAGGTGGTATCAAAGCCCCTTCGGGCCTTAGAAACCCTCCGGTTTTCTGATTTTTGACCGTCGTGCCGCTTTCCCCTTTCGGACCGTTTCCGGCCGGCCGTACAAATACGGGACCGTCCATGAGCCCCCTATCCGTC
>CACXHD010000149.1 GCA_902767335.1 uncultured Lachnospiraceae bacterium | reverse complement strand
TTGCAAAAGGAGACACAGAACCGTCCCCTGTCTCCCCCGAACCGTCTCCTGTCTCCTCCCGTCCCCTGATCGTCCGTAGCGGTTTTGACCCTGATCTTGTTCTGTGGTACAATGAGCGAAAATTTTGGAATGGAGAAAAGAATTTTCATATGACAAATCAAAATCTGACCGAGATATCTTCGCAAACCAGCTTATCTGAACCATCATCCGAAGACCTGCAGATCTGCAGCGACCTTCTTTCATTTATCGCCGGCGCCCCCAGTCCGTATCATGTCACGGCATCGTTTGCAGGCATGCTTGACGCTGCGGGATTTGTTTCACTCCGGGAGACGGAAGACTGGCCGCTTGTACCCGGCGGCAAGTACTATGTGATCAGGAACGATTCTTCTCTGATTGCATTTTGTGTACCTGGGGAGCAGCCGCTCCGTTTCCAGATCACGGCCGCCCACAGCGACAGTCCTTCGTTCCGTGTAAAGACGAACCCCTATGCTCCCTGTGCAGGCCAGTATATTTGTCTGAATGTTGAAAAATACGGCGGCGCGATCCTTTCCGCCTGGCTGGACCGTCCGCTTTCCCTTGCCGGCCGGGTCATGGTCCGGGAAGGCAGACCGGGGGAAGCGTTCTCTTCCGATCATTTCACCGAAGACCCTGAAACCAGTGCTTTTCCGGAAGGTGAAACCAGTGCTTTTCCGGAAGGTGAAGCCGTTGTAATTCGCCGTCATCTGATCAATCTCGACCGGGATCTGGTCTTGATTCCCAATCTGGCGATCCATATGAACCGGAAAATCAACGAAGGCTACGCCTATCAGATTCAGAAGGACATGCTCCCGCTGTTCGGCAGCCTTTCCGCAGACGGGAAGCTGGAAGAGCTGATCGCCCGCGAGCTTGGCTGTTCGCCGGACCAGATCCTCGGTTCCGACCTCTTTTTATACAACCGGACTCCCGGAAGTATCTGGGGAGCCATGAATGAATATATTTCATCCCCGAAGCTGGATGACCTGCAGTGCGCCTACAGTGCGGTCCGCGCCCTCATCGAAACCGTAAAGCAGGATGCCGCTGCCAGCCAGAGTATCTGTATGGCAGCCGTTTTCGACAATGAAGAGGTGGGCAGCCTCACAGCGCAGGGAGCGGATTCCACATTTCTTGAGGATACTCTGACGCGGATCTGGATGTCCCTGCGTCCGGCCGCCGCTCCGGACCCTTCCATAAGCCTTCGGATGGCACTCGCCGGCAGTTTTCTGATCTCAGCGGACAATGCGCATGCCCTTCATCCGCATCATGCGGAAAAAGCGGATCCGACGCACCGCCCGCTCATGAACCACGGCCCTGTGATCAAATTCAGTGCGAACCAGAAATATACCACAGATGCCTTTTCCGCCTCCGTCTTCCAGACAATCTGTCAGAAGGCAGGCGTGCCGTGGCAGGTCTTCCACAACCACAGCGACCAGCCCGGTGGTTCTACCCTTGGGAATCTTTCCAACGCACATGTTTCCCTGCATGCCGTGGATATCGGACTGCCCCAGTTGTCCATGCACTCGCCTTATGAGACCGCAGGCGCAAGGGATACCGCTTTGCTGCTTCGGGCGCTCGAAATATTCTATCGGACCGATGTCATTATAAAAGGTGACCGGATCTGCTTTCAGTAAGCGAAAGGGAGCCAGGGGGAGACACAGAACCGTCCTGTCTCCCCCTGGCTCCTTATTTTTCGAGCAGATCCTCCATGGTACAGCCGAGTACTCTGGAGATACGGTAAAGCGACTCGGCGCTGGCTTTGTTGATGTCCTTGTTCCGCTGCTCGTACATCTGGATGGAACGAAGGGAAACACAAGAGCGCTTCGCAAGCTCTGCCTGTGTGCAGCCGTAAGATGAGCGGATGCGTTTCAGATTTGTCTCTTTAATGTGATCGTGGATGCGTTCGTCTGCGATTTCAGCAAATTTGGTCAGATCTGCTTCGTGAAGTGTGTAATACATGTTCTGCAGATCATCAAAAGAGAAGACTTCGAATATATCGCTGAAGCTTCTGGAAGAATACCACTGATAATAGCCGATGGCCCAGCCGATCCAGTATTCCTTCGACCGTACGAAATGTTCCTGCGGCTTGGCGTCGGGATGTTTGCCGGTTGTTTCAATTATGACATCTGACGCAATATCGATTCCGCTTTTCCCCGAAAGAAAGGCCGGTTCGCCATTTTCCATCCGTTTGCTGACGGAACTGGTGGCGAAAAGTTTCATGAAATCTTCGCCCGGAATGCGGCAGGTGTTTATAGCGTAATCAAATGCATCCCCGAGTGCGGCTTGTGCTTTACTGAGATACATTTCGTGGTATGCGTGGATCGTCATTTGTAATGCCTCCTCTTAGAATATCCTGCATATACAGGCCGTCGATTTCTTCCTCCTGAATGTCCAGGTATGTCTGATTGGCCGCATCGTTTCTGGCTTTGCGGATAATGTAGTACCGGTCTTTTTCAGCCACCTCGAAACCCTCGTATTTGATTTTTGAGAAGGCAAACTGGGATTTCAGGACGATCTGTTCTCCCGGCTTTCCGAGACGCATGGCGCGGGATAACTGTTCAATCGTGATGGCGTTATTCAGAAAAGCTTCCGCGAAGTCGAAATAGGAATCGTCAGCCCTGTAGCCTGTAATCAGGTCATAGGCATTGACGTTTATGCCGAAGTGCTCAATCAGATATTGCCTTGCCCTTCTGGCAAGCGGAGTCTTGATGCTGAACAGGCGATGCTCTACAAGAACAGCAATCCAGTTGAGAATCGTGTAATCCGAACTGTTCAGATTCAGGGTTCTCAGATATTCCATGTCCAAAGTGTAACGGTTTGAAAAGCCATCCCGAAGAGACGAGACTGCCCATTCCTTCGCCAGGTCATTGCTTTCGGTGCAGTAGAAGCCAGGACCGAAGTCATTATTCTTCCGGCCAAATCCAAAAGTTGGAGAATTCACTACTTGTGATGAGCCGTGGTATATGGTGATCCGTTTTTTCATCATGATTCCTCCAGTTCGTCCATCATTAACAATAATATATCACTCTGGTGATATAACTTCAAGAGAGAAGGGTAAGGAATATCACCAAAAGGGGTATTGGACGCTTCGAGCCCCCTGCCTTCGCATTTGCTTTTCTGTCGGTAAATCGATAGAATATCTTTGAAGAACAAAGAGTGTGCGCTTTTGGTTGTTTCGTGAGGCGGTGTGATGCCGGGGGGATGAATCTGGGTGCGCCAGGGCGATTCAGGCAGCAGGGGACGTATTTGATGAAAATGGAGATGTATGAAAGCCCATGAAATGTTATTATATGGATGTGCGTGTGTTTGAGGATCCGGAGTGGTTTGCGGCGGGGTACCGTCTGGTCAGCCCGCGGCGGCGGGAGAAGATCGATCGGAGCAGGATTCCATCGGACAAGTGTCTGCTGCTGGGCGCCGGAATTTTGGAATCGAAGCTGTCGGTTCCGAAGACGGGTAAGGGAGAGCCACGGATCACTTACAATGAGCATGAGAAACCGTTTCTGCCGGAAGAAAGCCATTTGTATTACAATCTTTCGCACAGCGGTCATTATACGGTGATGGCGGTATCGCCGCAGGTTTGCGGCGTCGATGTGGAGCAGGTCCATGTCTCGTTCCGGAGCATCGCGAAGCATTTTTATACGGAAACCGAAAACAGAGCGGTGGAGGAAGCGCAAAGCCCGGAGGATATGTTTCTGCGGATCTGGACCCGCAAGGAGAGTTATTTGAAAATGACGGGAGAAGGTCTGAGCCGAGAGCTGCGTAGCTTTGACGTGTGGCCCGACGCGCCGGAGGGATGTCGGTTTTTTGAACACGTGCTGGAGGATTACCGGATCTGTGTCTGCTGCCCGGAGGGGGAGAGTGAAGAACCCATGGAGCAGGTCCTGTTTTGCTGAGAGTGGTTTCTGGACGGTCGAGGAGACAGGGACGCTTCTGGAGGAGACAGGGACGGTCAGGGGGCCAGGGCAGTGAGTCAGAAGATACGTCCCCTGACTCACTGCACCGGGCAAGGCGAAGCGGGCGGACAGGATCGAATGAACCGGAAGGTTGGTCCGCCGGGAGAA
>CACXHD010000148.1 GCA_902767335.1 uncultured Lachnospiraceae bacterium | reverse complement strand
GCTCGGGAAGCGGGTCGCCATCATGGGCGGCGGACTGCTTCCCCAGGTCGAACGTGCGGCGGACATCTACGTCAATACAAAGGTGATGGAAATCGTACCGGAAGGCGTGAAGGTTGAAAAGAACGGCGAGATTTCTGTCATTGAAGCCGATACCGTGGTCTGTGCCCTGGGCTTCCGCGCCCCCTATGATCTGACGGACGCGCTGGCCGCGGAAGCGGACGAATATGCGATCATCGGAGACTGCAGCAATGTCGGCCAGATCTATCAGGCAATCAATCAGGGATATTATACAGCGATGAGAATCTGATCTGTGATCAGGACAAGATAGAAAACATATGATAAGGAGGACAAGATGAACTACGAACGAATCAGAAAGATTGTACTGGATGCGATACAGGATGCGGTGGCACAGGGACTGATCCACGGCACGTCCGGAAACATTGCGCTCCGCGATGACGTAGACGATGTCGTTGCGATTACGCCGAGCGGTATTCCCTACACCGGAATGACGCTGGAAGACATTGCAATCGTTGACCTGAACGGAAAATGGCTGGAGGGAAATTTCAAACCGTCCTCCGAGACACCGATGCATACCGCCGTCATGCGCGCCAGAAAAGATGTGAAGGCAACCGTGCATACCCACGCGATGTATGCGACCATCATGGCGATGGGAGAGAACCCGGTGCTTCGCCCCATCACGCCTCCGCATTGCGAATTTACGCCGATCGGGATCGTTCCGTTTACGATGCCCGGCAGCGATGAAGTCGCGGACAAGGTGGTACAGACTCTCGGTGAGAAAGGCCGCTCGGTGCTGATCAAAAATCATGGCATGTTCAGCTGCGGCAAAGACATGAAGGCGGCGATGATGGCTGCGGTCTACACGGAAGAAATGGCAGTCACGACCTACTATGCGAAGCTTCTGGGCAATTACGAACCCATGTCTGAGGAAGCCGAGGCGGCGATGAAGGCCCTGATTGAAGCGGACCAGGCGGTATAATCCGCCCCGGCAATGGAGCAAAAACCGGCAGCACAGAATGCCCGATGCTCTGCACGTGAATAACCGGGACAGGGAAGCGCTTAGGTTTCTGTCCCGGAAGAGATATACAGACAACGCGAAAATGATTTAAGGAGGACAAAACACATGTCAAGAGATGAGATTATTGCAAGCCTGATCGAATTTGCAGCAATGGCGTTCGGAAAAGATGCTTCCGGCATCACGGAGAATACGAAGATTTCGGAAGAGCTGGGTGTTGCCTCCATGCAGCGTGTGGCCATGAGCGCTTCCATTGAGAACGAATACGATGTCATGATCCCCGTTGCCAGATTCGGAAAGTTCGAGACCATCGGCGATCTGGCAGACTTCATCATGGATGAGATGTAATTGCGGTAAAGGAGAATCAGTATGCTGACCAATGTGAAATTAGGAAAAAACCTGAGAAGCGTTTCCATCGTCGGCGTCGGTGCGACTCCCTTCTTCAACGGTGTGGAGAACCCGACCTATAAGGGAATCACCAACGGTGAACTGTTTGGGCACGCTGCCCTGGACGCCATGAAGGACGCCGGCGTAGAACCCAGAGACGTACAGTTCTTCTTCCACGGATCGGCTAATCCTCATGTGCTGAACAACTGCATCACGCCCAATCTGCAGGTTGCCGACTGGTTTGGCATGCGGGGCAAAGGATCCCTTTCCCATTCCGAAGGCTGCTGTACCGGATATATCGCACTGGAGGAAGCCGTGTTTGCTGTTGCGAGCGGTGCGTACGACATCGTGCTCAGCGGATGCAACGAACAGGGTACCGGCATGCCGGACGGAAATACGCCGGCGTTTATGCGTGTACCGCTGACCTCAGAGGTTCTGTTCCCGGATCTGGACTCCATCTTTGACCGCGCCTACGGAAGATATCTCGGCGGCGGCCCGGGCATGAACCATGACGACTGGATCAATTATTATGCCATGGAGAATCATCTGACGCCGGAACAGGTGGACGATGTTCTTTCCCATCAGGCATATCATTTCCGCCGTGCGGCAGCCCTCTGCCCGAGAGCGATCCGCCGGAAAACCTTCGACGAACTTGCAAAAGAAGCCGGATATGACAATGTCTGGGATTACATGAAGTCTCCGCATAACCCGAAGATGACCCAGTATCTGCGCACGGCCAGCGATTCCTGCGTGGCGGACGGCGCTGCCGCCTGCATTGTTGTTCCCACCGAGATGGCGAAGCAGTTCAATGCGAAACCCATTGAAGTACTCGGCATCGGTGCGTCCGTGCTGGATGCCATCGTACCGCACCTGGAGAAGAAAGCAACCGCCGAGGCGGCCCGCCAGGTATATGAACTGACCGGTCTGACCCCGGATGACATCGATCTGGTCTTTGCAAATGACTTCATCGGTTCTTCCGCATTCCTGGCAGCAGAGGAAATCGGTTATCTGCCGAAGGGGGAGGGATGGAAATATGTTCTGGACGGACGGATTGCCTATGACGGCGACAAACCGATGAACACCAACGGCGGCCGTACTTCCTACGGTCATGCCTTCGGCGCTTCCGGTATGGCGGATGTATTTGAAGCCGTCACGCAGATGCGCGGCGAAGCAGGCGAAAGACAGGTCAAGAAGCTGCCGAAACATACGTTCCTGAGAGGATTTGGCGGTGCGCAGAATGTCCGCGCCATCATCCTTGAGGCGAACTATTGATGAAACGCAGATCAAATCGATGTGGAGGACTGACATGAGTTCTGAAAGAATGAAAACAGAAGAGTTCTGGAATCCGGAGCATATCGTCGAAAAGTTCTGGAACGGCCTGAAGGAAGGCACGATTTATGCCAGAAAATGCAAGGAATGCGGCGCGATCGAGTTTCCGCCCCATCTTGCCTGCAATACCTGCGGATACCATGAGACGGAATGGACAACGCTCACCGGAAAGGGTCAGCTCAAGAGCTTTGTGTTTACAGGTGTTCTGAACGCCCGCCTCGAGCTGGAAGACCGCGGACTGAAATATGTATGCGGCGAGGTTCAGTTTGACGAAGGCCCGTCCATCAATGCGGTGATCATCGGGATCAATAAGCGCAAAGCAAGAGAAATCACCGGAAAGCTTCCGGTCCGCGTCCGCCCGGTATTCTACGATATGGGCAGATATACAACCCTGTTCTTTGAACTGGATGAGTGACAGACGCTAATTACAGGAAGGTCAGATCGGTCTGCCGTTTCCTGTAAAAAACAATATTCACCGTCCGGACCGAAATCTCCGGACGGTGAAATACTTGAGAGGAGAATGACATGAGAGTATTGGGGATTTCTTTTGGCAGAAAAAACGAACGCTGCGACATTCTGGTCAAAGAAGCTCTTTTCGCGGCGAAAGCGGCCGGGGCGGAAGTGGAATTCATCAACACAATGCCGATGAAAATCACACATTGCCACGCCTGCGATTACTGCAGCAGACAGCGCGATAAAGGAGCCGTGGAGATCGGATGTGCCTTCAAGGATGATTATCAGAAGCTGGAAGAAGCATATTACAACTGTGACGGCATTATCATCGGAGCGCCGGTGTATGCAGTCGGTATCGTCGGTCAGTTCAAGAATTTCCTCGACCGTCTCTGCCCGGCGCATGACCGTGCAAATCTGATCGAGGAGAACAAGAAGAGGGAAGCGGAGGGCAAGCCGCTCCTGGATGCGAGATATTTCAAGGACCGCTATTCGGCGTACATCTCCGTCGGCGGAGCCCAGACACACAACTGGGTGGCCTTCGGCCTGCCGATGCTGCATCTGTTTGACTTCTCCTTCTGCCAGAAATGTGTCGGCCATGTGGACGCCTATGATCAGGGGCGCACGGGCAGCCCGCTGCTGGATAAGGAGCTGATGAAGAAATGTGCGGATCTGGGCACAGCGGTTGCGACGTCCATTGGCAAACCCTATGACCAGGTGAACACCTGGGTCGGCGATGACGGCGACTGTCCGGTCTGCCACAATCGCCTGATTTCCCTCAACGGAACCACGCATGTGGAGTGTCCGGTCTGCGGAATCTGGGGAGAACTCCATGTGGACGGCGAAAAGGT
>CACXHD010000147.1 GCA_902767335.1 uncultured Lachnospiraceae bacterium | reverse complement strand
TCACACCAAAATTCCTGCCCGGAGTCAGGCATCAGTGAGCAGTGATGAGCCTTGAGTCAGCAACAACGTCCCTACTGACTCACCTACTCGCCGCAGAATTACTTCAACTGCATATTCAGCTGCATCCACTGCTGCTGCGGGCGGACACGGACCTCCGCCAGGCTTCCGACGATGACCGGCATCATCGGCGGCAGGTGTCCCAGGTCGACATCGAGCAGGATCGGCACATCGTATTTGCCCAGCAGATCGGTGACCGCGTGGATATGATCCAGTCCCATCATGTCTTCCTGCCCTGCAAGCGGTCTGCCGATCAGGAAACCTTTCACATGCTCGAACCAGCCGGCATGCTGCAGCTCCCAGATGGCTCTGCGGATGGCGAATACGCTCAGGTCGCAGGCCTCAAGGAACCAGATCACGCCATCGTCCCTGTACCGTTCGCAAAATTCCCCTGCTTTGTCAAACTTTGTCCCCGCCAGATTGGCCAGAATGTCCAGACATCCGCCGATCAGCCTGCCGCTGAAAGCAAATTCCTGTACATCCTTCGCATCCTGCGCGCCCGTTACTTCCTGGTATCCCTGATACACCCGAATCTTCCGCGGCTCGGTACAATGGTAGGGTGTCAGCGGATGCTCCTCATCTTTCAGAGACTCCGTCTCATAAAGAGGATATCCTTCCATCTGCAGCTTTTCTCCCCGCAGCAGCTGATAAGCATCCTTTATTGCATCGTGCCAGGGATCCATGCCGAACGCAGGAGCGCAGGGACCATAGATGGATGCCGTGTCGCACAGCGTTGCCATCAGAAAACCAAGATTCGTATTATCCGAATACCCCATGAACCATTTCGGCTTTGCGTTCTTCATCGCCTCGAAATCCACATAATCCAGGATCTCGCACATCATCTCTCCGCCGCCGCAGGAAATCAGAACATCCGTATCTTCCGACAGATACATCTGGTTCCACTCCGCGCCGCATTTTTCCGGAGTATTGCTGATCCCGATCCCTTCCTCCGCGTATGCGTTCGGGCCGCAGATCACCCTGTGTCCCAGCTCCCCAAACACCTTCTGCGCGTTTTTGAATGACGACAGATACGGTTCCGTGCTGCATCCGAACGAGGGTGCCGGACACCCGATCGTCCCGTTATTTTTCAGAAATTCCGGAAATTTCATATTCTCCCCCTGAATAAATCTGGATGGTAATTTTCATCATATAATTTAGAATTCATCAGCTTCTACCAAAAAATCATAACACTTCTCTTCCAAAAAGTCGATGTTATGTTATGATAGGAAACAGTCGCTGGCTGCGGCTGGCTGCTGTTCACAGTCGGAGAAACCACACAAGAAAAGGAACCCAAAATGAGTGATCGGAAAAACTATAAATTCACAATTGCCTACGACGGCACCCGCTATCTTGGATGGGAACATCAGCCCGGAACCGAGATGACGATCCAGGGAAAACTGGAAACGGTTCTCTCCCGTATGACCGATACGCCGGTGGAGGTCATCGGCTGCGGACGTACCGACGCCGGTGTCCACGCGCGGAACATGACCGCAAATGCACATATGGTCACTTCTCTTGGCGAAACGGAAATCCGGGATTACATGAACCAGTACCTGCCGGAGGATATCTGTGTCAAAGATGTGCGGATCTGTTCCGACCGTTTTCATGCAAGATATAACGCACTCGGAAAGACCTACTGCTATACCTGCTATGTCGGAGAACTGAAGCCGGTATTCGACCGGAAATACGTATGGGCTCTGGAAAGCGCTCCGGATGTCGGCCGCATGCAGGAAGCCGCCGCGCTCCTTGTCGGAACCCATGACTTTGCTTCCTTCTGCGGCAATCCGAGGATGAAAAAATCCACCGTCCGCAAGGTGGATGAAATCAGCATCGTCCGCAAAGGCCCCTATCTGACGCTTACCTATCACGGAACCGGGTTCCTGCAGTATATGGTCCGCATTCTGACCGGCACGCTGATTGAAGTCGGACAGGGCAAACGGGAGCCGTCAGAGATGACCTCTCTTTTGGAGGCAAAAGACCGGCGTCTCGCCGGCGTCACCGCACCGGCCTGCGGTCTGACCATGATACGCGCGGATTATTGAATATTCAGAAAGGAATACACTATGTCAATTGAAAAAGCAAAGGAACACCTTCGGAAAAAAGGATATCTGGACCGGCTGATCGAGCCGGAAGAATCCAGCGCCACCGTGGAACTGGCCGCGGAAGCACTGGGCTGCGCCCCGGCGCAGATCGCCAAAACACTGTCCTTCCTGGTCGGTGAGGAGGCCGTCCTGATCCTTGCGGCCGGTACCGCGCGGATTGACAACCGCAAGTTCAAGGATACCTTCCACACCAAGGCGAAGATGATCCCCTTTGACCAGGTGGAAGCCCTGACCGGATATGCTCCCGGCGGCGTATGCCCCTTCGGAGCCAATGAAGGCGTCCACGTCTATCTCGACGAAAGTCTCAAGGCATATGAATATGTGTATCCGGCAGCCGGAAACGACCACAGCGGCGTCCGGCTCACCGTACACGAGCTTGAGGACTGCGCGGATGCGCTCGGCTGGATCGATGTCTGCAAAGAAGCAGAATGATCAGGCCAGCGTTCCCATCGGATCCCAGGGTTCCAGCGGAATGCTGTCCTGGTGAAGCAGTTTCACAGTCTCTGACTTCAGATACTGGCGGTTCACCACGACCTGGTAAACGAAATTCTCAAACCAGTCCTCGGATGCAGTATAGTAACCGCCGTTCGGCCCGGAATCCTTGCCCCAGCTGTTCTCAATCAGCCAGCGGTCCGGTTTCCCATTCGAATCCAGATTGACCCCCAGGAAGACCATCGCGTGATCCATGGCGCTTTCCCCATAATTCAGGCGGTCGCCCTTTGAAAACTGATACGAAATCCCCAGCAGCTGTTCGACATTCGTGCTCGCACGGTCAAAGACCGCCTCATCCCGGAGTGCGTATTCCATGCAGTCCGATCCGAACCAGACCGGATGTCCGTCCTGCAGCTGGGCCACTGCCGCATCGCGGATCGTCTCCATCGGCAGATTCAGATAGGTAACCGGAGCGCCTTCCGCCACATTCCCCAGATATTTCACCGTATACATCTTATGGTACGGCTTGTCTTCCGTCGGAGCATTGATCAGACTCACGTATGCGTCGAGATCCACCCCGATATACCGGTCATAGAAGTTGCGCGGCGTCAGGTTGAAGTCCTGATAAACCTTGCCGTCCTTGCTGGTCATGGTAAAATCAAACGTTTTGGGCGGCTCCCCCAGCGCAATGACGATGATCCGGTATACGTCCCGCATCATGTCTTCCTTCAATGCCCGAAGCTCTTCCACCGTCTTTCCCGCTGCGGCCTGCCTGCGCAACGTTGCGGCACACTCCCGCAGAAACGCGGCAAGATAGCGGTTGAACGGACCGGACTTGATGGAATTCGCCCCGTCCGGATAGGCCTTCTTTGGCACAACGCCATATTTACGGACGAGATTTGCGAACATGTCCCACTGACCGCCGTCCTCCACCGGGCTGCGCAGCAGGAACTGCATCAACCGGCCCTCCAGCGGTTCCTTCGCCAGCAGAATCATATTCTCCAGGAAATAATTGCTTCTCTCCAGCTTGTCATAGAAGAACAGATAATTCTGTGACAGTTCAAAGTCTTCCAGATCAAACCGGTGAATCATCTCGTACCGCAGCGTGTTCAGCCCGGAAAAGAGCCAGCAGCGGCCGCTGCTTTTCTGATATGTAATCGATCCCTGTTTCAGCCTCAGCGAAAATGCATGCGGCAGACGGCCAAGGGCCTCGGCGTCCGTGGCAGCCTCGAGCAAACCGGATTTGACGGACGCGTTTGAAGCAATCCGCGCGGCACGGTCCGCAGCGAACGCGTCCCGGAACCCCTGGATGGTCTTCTTTGGAAGGGAACCTTCTGTCTGTTTCATAACTATACCTCTTTCTGTAATCAAGTCTCACCCGCGAAACCAGGCGCGGAATTCCGGGTCAGTCTCCTGACATCTTCTGTCGTCTTTCGTCATCTTCCGTCATCTTCCGTCATCTTCTGACATCTTCCGTCATCTTCCGTCATCTTCTGACATCTTCCGTCACCTTCTGACGTCTTTTCTGACGAAACTGACTGTGTTTCGCGTCAGCCGTGACTGACTGAATTTCATGAGGATTATAGCATAGATAGAACAGCCGGTGCAAGAAAAGGGAGCGCCAATCATCTACGGACGAGGAGGCTTCCGGTTTGGGAGATCATACCGCTCCGGCAGGAGGGCCTTCGGCTTCGCAGGATCCCGCTTCGACAGGAGAGAATTCGTCTTCGGAGGATCCCGCTTCGGCAGGAGAGACTTCGCCTTCGAAGGATCCCGCTTCGGCAGGAGATGCTTTCGCTTCAGTCTATGGCATATGGTTCAATCCGGAAGACGGTACGGTCTCTGAAATCTTCCGTCCGGAAATGACAAATCGCAGGCTGTCCATTGCCAACACCCGCAGCGGCGGAGGCGACCAGATTCTGATTCTTGCCTGCAGCCCCGATGCTCTGCATTTTGTCTCCGGCTGCTATGGCGAGGGGGAAAGCATTCAGGACACGCAAAAAGTATTTGAGTGGTAAGTGAGCTCTATGGAAACCAGCGGACACAGCCCAAGCTTCCTGCTCTTCTGTCCGCCTGCTGAAGACACAAAAAAGAGCTGCGAAAAAGCTGTGCATGAACAAAACCACCCGGCTTTGTTCATTCACGGCTTTTTCACAGCCCATCGTATTCCACTTGCGTACTTACAAGGTCATATCTGTTTCGTTTTCCATGGAACCTGCCTCTGCAACGTCCGCTCAAGTTGCATCTGCCTCTGTTGTGTCTGCCTCTGTTGCGTCTGCCTCTGCCGACTGAGCTTCTTCCGCAGCCATCTCAGCGATATCTGCCTCAGTCGCAGCCGTCTCAACAACGTCTGTTTCAGCCGCGTTTTCCTCAACTGCGTTTGTCTCAGCTGCATCTGCCTCAACCGCATCTGCCCCAGCTGCGTCTTCCCCTGCTGCGTCTGTTTCTGCTGCATCCATGTCCCCAGTCACAGCCGCATCCTGAGCTTCTTCCTCATTTTCTTCCTCGTCCTCTTCTTCATCCTCTTCCTCGTCCTCTGCACTCGTCAGATCCCCGTCTTCGCCGCCGACGCTGTCAAGGCCGCCGCCGGCATAAGATCCAACGAATGCATCAATCTGCGAATAGAACGCAGAGAGGTCCATATCATAATCCTGATGCAGACCGTGCACACGCAAAACCAGCTCATTTTCCGGAGCCTCCGCGCTAAGTACCTTGAGTACATCCTCCGAAAACAGCAGCCAGGCTTTTTCCGTGCTGTCGATGCCGTAAAGACCGCCTTCCGTATAAACGCACTCCAGATCCGTCACGGCCATCCCCCGCTTCAGCGTCGCCCCCTGGATATAAGGACGGTAGGACCCCAGTGTATTGATTTCAATCACAGGAAATACAGAGACAATATTCTTCTCGCCTCTCTGCACCTCTACGTGCACATCTCCCGACAGATCCAGACGATCGATGAAACGGCTGCCGGTCTCAATATTTCCGAGATAGATTCCCTCGCTCGTGTAGTCAATCCTGCCGACTCCGTCAAACACATCGTACTGGAATTTCCAGACCGGGTCCAGAAAAGCCTGCAGGATCTGCGGATCTTCCACATCATTGCAGATTGCAGCAAATTTATCCTCCACCGTATAAACCGGCGGATAAGGTGTCACCAGCGGCTCAGCGGAACGCTGGGAACCTGAAGCGCTATCCGCCCCGCCGGCATTTCCCGCCGCATCCATCAGCAGGAAATAGGTCGCGCCGTCTACCGCGCCGGTCTCTGCCAATCCCTCTTCCTTCTGGAATGCCATTACCGAGGATGCGGTTCCTCCTCCGAATGCTCCGTCAACGCCGCCTTCCAGCAGCTTCAGATCCGCCAGCGCCTGCTGAACAGCAACGGTATATTCCCCGCCGGATCCCCGGCCGATCTCCGTCCAGCCGCTGATGCTTTCAAGCTCTTCCAGCTTCAGCGCCGGCACCTTTTCCAGAATCTCTTCCGTAAGTGCATAACCGGTTTTGTTTTCCGCGAAAACGACGGCAACATATGTCTCATTTACAAGTCCCATCGCCTCAAATCCGCTCAGCGTACAGACCATGACCGCCGGCAGCTGCTCCGGTTCGGGTTCCTGCGATTCCTGAATTGCCCCCGCGGCGCCTTCCGCTGATACGTCCTGCGCTTCCTGAACCGCTCCCGCGGCATCTGTCTCCGCGGCGCCATCCGCTGACGCATCCTGCGCTTCCTGAACCGTTCCCGCGGCATCTGCCTCCGCGGCGCCTTCCGCTGACGCGTCCTGCGCCCCTGCCGCTCCCTGCTCTTCTGTCTCCAGATCTTCTTCGTCCAGATATGCGACGGTATAGTTCCCGCTTTCGTAGGCTGCCCGGTCCGTGATAATTGTCAGCGGGCATTTCTCTCCCGTAAACGAGACCTCCTGTGCTGCAACTGCATTCGATGCAAGGGCGAATGATACTCCCGCGAAAAGGGCTGCAATAATCGGCTTTCTCATGATTTATTCTCCTTTGTGTTCACTACTTCGCCTCCGGCATTGATATAGTACGTTGTGGAAGACCCGTCCGGGTACCGGTCAATCGTGTACCGGACATATCCGTCCTTTCCCTGCGGGGCGGGCGTCCAGTAGCCGTCATAATACGCCTCTGCGACCAGCTTTCCCTCCGCATCGTAGGACTGTTCCAGAATTGCATAATTGTTCTTGTTCAGCGTAAGGTTCTGATTTTCATCAAAATAGAAGGTGCGGACCGTTCCGTCGTCCGGATATTCCTTCCGCAGATATGCGTACTGATCCGTAGATTTCACCAGCTGATCATTTACATCCACATATGCCTGCAGGATGACGTTTCCATCCTCGTCATAGGACAGCACTTTCTTTGCATATCCTGCCTTCAGGAATACCGGCGACCCGTTCTGATCATAGTAAGACTCGGAAATCATGCGGTTTTTCCCGTCATACGTACGGCGGAATGCTGCGTATCCCTTTGACTCCAGGAACACTCTGTCACCAGCCGCGTTATAATAGGTCCTGCAGGAGAGATTGCCCGCGGCGTCATACTCGTCCAGCCAGCTGCTGTATCCCTCCTTCCCGTCAACCGGGTTGTCCCAGAAGTCTACATAGGTCGACCGGATGACCTTGTTCTGATCATTGTAGACCTTGTGGATACTTGCATACGGCTGATCTTTCCAGTATACCTGATCTCCGGCGCTGTTGAAAATTTTCTCCAGAACCTGATTGCCATTCTCATCATAATCATATGTGATCATTGAATATCCGTCATCCAGAGAAACCAGTTCCCCGTCTGCTCCCAGATATTCCAGGCGCGTCACCTTTCCGAGATCATTGTATTCTCTGCGGATCGCAGCAAAGCCCTTGTCTGTCGGACTCAGATTCCCCGCAGCGTCAAAATATGTTTCGAGAATCAGATTGCCCGCATCATCATACTGGCGGCTGATCGTCGCGTATGTCCCAACCACAAAGGCCTGACCCTCCGGATTGAAGGTTGTCTCAAATGTTGCTTTCTTATTCGGATCGTATTCCCGGTCCGTATAGGCGACGCCCTTCGCGTCCGCTATATATGTCCCGGACTCGTCCACCTTGATCTCCCGGCCGACTGCACCGGAAGCGTCATAAGCGCGGATCAGCCCGACCGCTCCGTCGACTTCCACCGGATTCCGGTCCGGTCCAAAGTAATGGACTGCAATCTCTCTGCCCTCTGTATCATAGTCACGCCGCACCAGGGCATAGCCCTTTTCCATATTCAGAGACAGTTTTCCGGCTTCGTCATAATAGGACTCTTCCACCTTATGCTTCGCTTCATCGTAAACCATCCGGCTGCAGCAGTAACCGCCCAGATCTCTCAGTTCTCCCCGGGCATCATAATACCGTTCCGCGCAGATGTTTCCGAATTGATCATATTCATAAGTGATCTTCGCATAGCCGGCTCCGCGTTTCATCACCGGTGCATCATTGACGTTGAAGTATTCCTCCTCCGTCACCTGATCCTCATCATTGTAGGCCCTCCGAACAGTCGCATAACCTGCTTGCGTATGTTCCATCGGCTCGTCGTACTCGTCGAAGTAGCTTTCTCTGATTTTACGGCCTTCGGCATCGTATTCCCAGCGGACCTCCGCATACCCCTTATTTTCCGGCACAAACGGAGCATCCACCGTATCGAAATAGCTCTCGCTGATCATCCGGCCCTCATCGTCATATTCCCACCAGACGGTTGCGTAGCCCTTGTTCGCCGGTGCAGCCAGAGCATCCTCCGTATCGTAGTAGCTCTCACTGATCTTGCGTTTCTCGGCGTCGTACTCGTTCCGGACCGTCGCATAACCCAGGTTCTCCGGCGCAAACACTTCATCCTTCTCGTCGAAATAGGTCGTCACGGCCGTATTCCCGTACTCGTCGAACTCCCGCACAACATGTGCGTACCCGTTCTTAGCATGGATCACCAGTTCATCGTCATCCCCAAGCCAGGATTCCTCCAGCTTGTGGCTGCTGTCCAGATAAACCGCACGGTATCCGCTGTAGCCGTCCGCCAGCGCGATCCGTTTTCCGTCCTCGCCGAAATACCGCTCACAGCTGGCATTCCCGTTCTCGTCATATTCATATGTGATGCTTGCATAGCCCAGATCACGCAGAACAGGATTGCCTTCCTCGTCGAAATAGCTGTCACGGGACTTACGGCCCTCATCATCATATTCATATGTGGCACTGGCATAGCCCAGATCACACAGCACGGGATTGCCTTCTGCATTGAAATAGCTTTCGGCAGTCTGGCGACCCTCATCATCATATGCATATGTTGCGCTGGCATACCCCAGATCCCGCAGGATTGGATTGCCCTCAGCATCGAAGTAACGCTCAGCCGTTTTGCGGCCTTCAGTGTCATATGCATATGTGACGCTTGCATATCCAAGATCCCTCAGAACCGGATTGCCTTCTGTATCGAAATAGCTTTCGGCAGTTTTGCGGTCTTCTGTATCATATGCATATGTGACGCTCGCGTATCCAAGATCCCGCAAAACGGGATTTCCTTCGACATCAAAATAGTTTTCAAGCGTTACGCGGCCTTCCGCGTCATATTCATATGTGACACTCGCGTAACCCTGATCCCGCAGGATGGGATTCCCTTCTACATCGAAGTAGCTTTCCCGGGCTTTCTGTCCTTCCGGATCGTACTCCCAGCAGACCTCGGCATAGCCTCCCTTGGGAAGCAGGCGTGGGCTGTCGTCCGTGTCGAAATACCGCTCGCTGGTCTTCCGATTTTCATCATCGTATTCCCAGCGTACTGTCGCGTAGCCCTTATTCGCCGGTGCAAACGCTTCATCTTCCGTGTCGAAGTAGCTCTCGCTGATCGTCCGACCTTCCGTATCGTATTCCCAGCGTACTGTCGCATATCCCTTGTTTGCGGGCACAAACGAGGCGCCCTCCGGATCGAAGTAACTCTCGCTGATCTTATGCTTCTCGTCGTCGTACTCGTTCCGGACTCCAGCGTAACCGATATTTCCCGGTGCAAACGCTTTATCGTTCTCATCGAAATAGAACGCCGCAGCTGTATTCCCTGCCTTGTCGAACTCCCGCACGATATGCGCATACCCGTTTTTCGTATGAATCACGAGTTCATCGTCATCCCCAAGCCAGGATTCCTCCAGCTTGTGACTGCTGTCCTGATAAACCGCACGGTATCCGCTGTAGCCGTCCGCCAGCGAGATCCGTTTTCCGTCCTCGCCGAAATACCGCTCACAGCTGACATTCCCGTTCTCGTCATATTCATATGTGATGCTCGCATAGCCCAGGTCGCGCAGAACAGGTTTACCTTCCTCGTCGAAATAGCTTTCACGGGACCTGCGGCCTTCATCATCATATTCATCTGAGACACTCGCATACCCCAGGTCACGCAGAACGGGATTTCCTTCTGTATCGAAATAGCTTTCAAGCGTCTTTCGACCCTCTACATCATATTCATATGTGACACTGGCATACCCAAGATTCCGCAGGATAGGAGCGCCTTCTTCATCGAAATAGCTCTCGACTGTCTTGCGGCCCTCTTCATCATATTCATATGTGATGCCCGCGCAGCCGATATCCCGCAGAACCGGTTTCCCTTCGGCATCAAAATAGTTCTCAGCTGTTACCTGACCTTCAGCGTCATATTCATATGTGGCAATAGCGTAACCCAGGTCCCGAAGGACAGGATTCCCTTCTCCATCAAAATAACTTTCTCTGGTTTTCCGTCCTTCCGAATCGTACTCCCAGCGGACCTCGGCATAGCCTCCCTTCGCAAGCGCAAGCGGGCTGCCGTCTGTGTTGAAATAACGCTCAACGGTCTTCTGGCCTTCCGAATCGTATTCCCAGCGCACTGCCGCATATCCCTTATTTGCCGGGACAAACGGGGCATCTTCCTCATCAAAGTAGCGCTCGCTGATCTTACGCTTCTGATCGTCGTACTCGTTCCGAACCCCCGCATAGCCGATATTCGCCGGTGCAAACGCTTCATCATTCTCATCGAAATAGAACGCCGCAGCCGTATTCCCGGCCTCGTCGAACTCCCGCACAATGTGCGCATATCCGTT
>CACXHD010000146.1 GCA_902767335.1 uncultured Lachnospiraceae bacterium | reverse complement strand
TCCATTCTTTTTCTCGAACATATATTCGATTCCTCCTTTACATCCATATATCAAGGTGATATAATTATAGCATGAACACATGGATTTACGAGGAGAAAACTTATGAAAGAGAAGATCAATATTACAGATTACGCGAACCTGATCACAAAGGCGCTGCCGAAGGGAATTCTGCTGAACACCAACGGAGATAAGTTTAACTCCATGGTCATCGGATGGGGACATCTTGGTACTCTTTGGGGCAGGCCTACATTCCATGTTTACGTACGTCAGGGAAGGTATACAAAATCGCAGCTTGACAAAACCTGTGAATTTACGATCAGCGTACCGCTTGATCATCCGGATCCGGCAATCAACAAGATTTGCGGGTGGCAGTCCGGACACAATATTGATAAGGTAAAAGATGCGGGTCTGGAACTTGAAAATGCCGAGATGATAGACACACCCGGCGTAAAGCAGTATCCGCTGACAATTGAGTGTAAGGTCCTGTATGCACAGGATCAGGATCTGAGCAGAATACCGGAGGACATTCGAGACCGGATGTATCCGCAAGATGTGGATGGCACTTATCCAATGGCGAACAGAGATTTTCACACTATGTATGTTGGAGAGATAGTTGCGGCTTATATCATCCGGTAGGAAACCATTATTCACCCGGGTGGAAAAGGCAGTAATCAATTGCAGGCATTCATTGCATTGGGAAACGGTGCCTTTTCAGTAAAGCGAAACATTACATAACCTGGAGATTTAGGAGCAGTTTAATTCTTCTGCTGAAAAACGGACTTAACAGGGAAGGAGATCGAAATGGCAGAAAAGGGGAGGAGAAACCGATTATTCTGTAGTCTTTTGATTTGTGTAATCTGCTCTGTACAGATCCTTCAGGCTGCTGAGACAGAAACGGCGGTCGAAACGCAGACGGCAGATGAAATGGAAACGATCCCGGGGACACAGCCGGCGGACGGAACGGAACTGGTCCATCTGGATTTTGAAGACGGCGAAACCGACGGGTTTATGATCTATACCAACGGAGGAAAGTGTGAGATCGAAAATGTCGACCAGGCTCTGGCGGTTCATATTTCGGACTGCGGAAAGCTGGACTATGCAAACCAGGTTTACTGGGATGGATTTTCCCTGGGCGAGGGCTGTGATTATATTTACAGTTTTGAGATTTCCTGTGATATTGAACGTACAGCGGAGTACCGGCTGCAGCTCAACGGCGGGGACTATCATGCATACGAGAGCGGGCTTGTCCGGATCGGGCCGGAAAAGCAGACCATTCAGGTGGAGTGGACGATGACGGAGCCTTCGGATCCGGCGCCCCGGCTGGTGTTTAATCTTGGGAAGATGGAGGATATGTCCGAGGATCCGGGGGAACATACCGTTTATCTGGATGAGATTCGTCTGATTCAGACCGGCGGGGAGGTTGTATCCGCAGAGGATGCACTGCCTGAACTGCCAGTGGTCTGTGTGAACCAGATCGGATATCTGCCGGAGGATACAAAGACTGTGGTCTGGCGGGAGATTCCAGAGGAAGGATCGGAGGAGAAGACGGTTCCGCCTGCGTCGTTCCAGGTGATGCGGGAAGATGAGGCGGCTCCGGCAGATGAGGCAGATTCGGCGGATGAGCTTGTCGCAGCAGAGGATACTGATACAACAGAGGAGCCAGTCAGAGAAGAGGTCCCTGCATCGTCAGAAGAGCAGGACCCGGCGGGTCATGCAGGCTCTGAAAATGTTGTGCTTGAAGGCATGATGAGTGAGGGAAGCTACGATAAGGCAACCGGTCTGCGCCTTCAGCACGGGGATTTTTCCGGAATCACAGAGCCGGGAATGTACCGGATTGAAGTCACTTCCGGAGAGCGGCATTATGAATCGGCACCTTTCCGGATTGGGGCGGATGTATACAGTGACGTGGAGAAAGCAGTGGTTCATATGCTGTATCTCCAGCGTTGCGGCAGTGAGCTTCCGGAGGAATATGCAGGCGCGTTTGCCCATCCTGCCTGCCATACAGGGGAAGCCCTCGTCTATGGCACGGAGGAAACGCGGGACGTATCCGGAGGCTGGCATGATGCAGGGGATTATGGAAGATATGTTGTGTCCGGTGCAAAAGCGGCGGCGGACCTGATGCTTGCCTGCACGGAATTTGGAATGGACGGAGATGATCTCGGGCTGCCGGAGAGCGGCAATCAGGTGCCGGACCTGTTGGATGAAGTCCGTTATGAACTGGAATGGATGATGAAAATGCAGGATCCTCAGACGGGCGGCGTACATCATAAGGTCACCTGCGCGGCGTTTCCCGGTGAGGTCATGCCCCAGGAGGAGACGGAGCAGCTGATCCTTTCGCCGATCTCCACTGCAGCAACCGGGGATTTCGCCGCTGTGATGGCAAAGGCATCGCGGCTCTACACGGCATATGATCCGGAATTTGCCAGTCAGGCGTATCAGGCTGCGCTGCGGGCATGGGATTATGTCAAAAACCTGAATGACAGCACCGGATTTGTGAATCCGGAGGAAATCACCACCGGAGAATACCCGGACCGCGGGACCGGAGATGAAATCTTCTGGGCGGCGGCGGAACTGTATCTGTCCGGGGACGATGTAAGTGCGGAGGATCTTCTGGAACACTGCCCGGATTATCTGCGCCCGGGACTTGGCTGGCAGCGAATTACAACCTACGGAATTTATGATTTGCTTCAGGCTGGAAATCCGGATAATGAGAAGAAGCAGAATGTCAGTGAAAATGACAATGGAAATGACAATGGAAATGACAAAGGGAATGACAATGCTGATCTGGTCCGGGTGAAGGATGTCCTGCGAGAAAAGTTCCTCGAGGAGGCAAAGACGATTGCGGAAAATGCATCGAAAGACGGATTCGGCGTTTCACTGGAGATGGAGTATCCGTGGGGTTCCAATATGACGGTTGCAAACAATGCCGTGGAAATGCTGATGGCGGAACGGCTCACCGGGGATGCGGCATATAAGGAGGCTGCAAAGCAGCATCTGGATTACCTGCTGGGGGCGAACGCAGCCGGATATTGCTATGTAACCGGTTTCGGCAGCATGTCGCCGCAGTATCCGCACCACAGACCATCCCAGGCCGTCGGCGAAGCAGTTTCAGGTATGCTGGTCGGGGGCCCAAACAGCAACCTGGAGGACCCGTACGCCAGGGCGGTACTGGGCGGAAGAGCACCTGCGCTCTGCTATGTCGACAGCGAACAGAGCTATTCCACAAATGAAACTGCGATTTACTGGAATTCGGCCTTGATCTGCCTGCTGAGCGGTGTCGGAAAGTGAGCCGGGGCATCAGGGATGAGTCATCTTGCCAGAAAACATTCTTTGTGATAGGCTGTCTGTGTGACAGCCTTTTGTTTTATAGGAAATATCATTTTCAAGGAGGACATACAATGTCATTATTTCAGGGGGCCGGTGTCGCGCTGATCACACCGATGCTGGAAAATGGAGAGATCAATTACGCATGTATGGAGCAGATTCTGGAGGATCAGATCGCAAACGGTACGGATGCGGTTATTTCTGTGGGTACGACCGGGGAAGCTCCGACGCTGGATGACGATGAACATCTGGAAGCGATCCGCTTCTGTGTGGAGAAAGTTGCCGGCAGAATCCCTGTGATCGCCGGAACCGGTTCGAACAATACGGCGCATGCGATTATGATGTCGAAAGAGGCGCAGAAGGTGGGAGCAGACGGCGTGCTGCTGGTTGCGCCTTACTATAATAAAGCGACGCAGCAGGGACTGATTGACAGCTTCTCTGCGATTGCAAACGCCATTGATATTCCCTGTATTCTGTATAATGTCCCGTCCCGCACGGGTTCGAATATCCTTCCGGATACGGCTGCGTATCTCGGAAAACATGTGGAAAATATTGTAGCGGTGAAGGAAGCATCCGGAAATATCTCTCAGGTGGCGGAGCTGCTCGAGAAGTCGGAGGGAACGCTGGACGTGTACTCGGGTAATGACGATCAGATCGTGCCGGTCATGGCTCTCGGCGGAAAAGGCGTGATTTCCGTTCTTTCCAACGTGGCGCCGAAATTTACCCATGACCTGGCGATGCACTGCCTCGAGGGAAGATATGATCTGGCTGCCGCAGAACAGCTGAGAGCTATGGAACTTTGCCGCGCGCTGTTTTGTGAGGTCAATCCGATCCCGGTGAAGGCGGCTCTTGCGATGCAGGGTTATGCAGCAGGTCCGCTTCGCCTGCCGCTGACAGAGATGTCCGAGGCCGGAAAGGAACGCCTGCGCAAAGCGATGAAGGAGTTCGGGATTTTGGCAGAATAATCAGACGGGGCGGATCAGGCGGAGAAGGTCGACGGAAGAGCCGGACGGAGCAGACGTCCGAAACGCGTTGATGTAAAAGGCAGGGAGAAGAAAAGCGAAACAGCCGCACAAGTCAGGAGAGTGCCTGCATGATGAATGATACAGAGCAGAATCAGAAATACAATTCTGCAATCCGGGAACAGAACAGACAGAAGTACCGCGTTGTCCTGATTGATGTGGACAATACGGTGCTGGATTTTGACGCTTTTGTCCGCTCTGCGATGCAGGAGGGGTTCCGAAAGTATCATCTGCCGGAATATCGGGAAGAGATGTTCGGGATATTCATGGAGATCAATGACCAGCTGTGGCGGGGCATCGAAAAAGGCGAAAATACGCTGGAGGATGTGCGCCGGGAACGCTGGGCGCGGATTTTCCGGCGCTTGGACATTGATTTTGACGGACAGGTATTTGAAAACTATTTTCGGGCCTATCTGCATGAATGCGCGATTCCGGTACCCGGTGCGCCGGAGGTGATCCGGTATCTGTCGGACCGGTATCTGCTCTGCGCCGCGAGCAACGGCCCCTATGAGCAGCAGGAGTACCGCCTGAAGATCAGCGGCCTGCTTGAGTACTTTCACAGGATTTTTATCTCAGAACAGGTCGGGGCGTCAAAGCCCTCCGCCCGGTTTTTCGATGTCTGTATGCAGGAATTATGCCATGGAAAATTAGGGCGTGGAGAAGTGCGCCGGGGAGAAGCATGCTGTAAAGACTCCTGCACAGACGCTTCCACAGACTCCGGCAGCAGGCCGGGAGATCCGAAGGGCATAAAACTGCTTCCGGAAGAGGTTATGATGGTCGGCGATTCCTTGACGGCGGACATGGACGGCGCCATCACCTATGGGATGGGAACCTGTTTCTTTGACCGGAAAGGAACCGGAGCGCAGGGCAGAAAGGTTGATTACATCGTCACACATATGAGTGAGGTCATGGAAATATTGTGATTACACCGGAAATTCTTTGATTACACTGATAATTCCATTGAAAAGGCTCCACCGAATCGTTCCGAAACGACGCGGAGGAGCCTTTTGATGTTACTGAAAATCCGCTGCGTTCTCCCGCAGGACTTAAACGTGCGTGCCGGCTTTTCAGATCTGCGGAATCTACGAAAAAATCTGAAAGAGCGGGCGGGGATGACCTCAGAGGAGATCCGAAGCCTGCCTGAGGCGGAGTATCGGCGCATGAGAGACAGACTGCAGTATCACATGGAATCAGTCTTATCCAACCTTGCACTGCAGACCCGAAAATGGTATTATAAAAGTAGTTTTGATAATCGGTATTTTAAGGCGAAAAAGGGGGAATCAGGAAGTCGCTGACGCAGGCAGCTTCAACCTGAAAACCACTGTTTATAAGGAAAAGAATTATGCTGGAGCAGACATTCATTTCAAAACGTTTTCTATATCGGATCCTGGGATCCGCTCTGGCGGTGATGCTCGTGATTGCCGGTATCTGTGTCTGGGCTTCCTCGCAGGATGCCGTCTGGCCGGAGCTTGTCGGCGACAATCTGCAGATCGACGGGAACCTGATCATGGACGTCACGAACGCCGCCGACGGTTATGTCATGGCGGCGGTGATGGCACCGACGGAAAACCGCATGAAACTGCGGATGACCTACGGGGGAGGCAATCTGACCTACGATCTGGACAATACCGGAGAGTATGAGGTATTTCCGCTGCAGATGGGATCCGGGACCTATCAGTTTGACCTTTTTGAAAATGCCGGAGGGACAAAGTATTCCGCTGAGGGCAGCGTGATGTTCGACGCGCAGCTGAACGATGAAAACGCCGCCTTCCTGGTGACCAACCAGTATGTTGACTATACGAAGGATTCTCCGTCGGTCATCAAAGCGGATGAACTGGCCGGCGGCGGCTCGCAGGAAGAAATCTTCACAAAGGTCTGCGATTTCATGGCGAGCGAATTCTCTTATGATTATGTCAGGGCGCAGACGATTTCCCCGGGCGAACTGCCCGAGGTCGACGGCTGCTTTGAGAGCAGGACAGGGATCTGCCAGGATCTGTCTGCGGTGATGATCAGCATGCTCCGCACCCAGGGCATCCCTTCGAAACTGATGATCGGTTATGCGGACGGATACTATCATGCATGGACGGTCTCCATCGTCAACGGAGAAGAGAAATTCTTCGACCCGACGGCAGCGATCGGTTCCATGAATGTCAGCAGTTATCAGACAGAACGTTATTACTGAGGGAGGAATGTACATGGCTTCTGGAGGAAAACGAAAAGTGAATTCTGCGGAGGTTTCCAGCTTCTGCAGCCAGGTGGAACTGCTGCTCGGAGCAGGACTTCCTCTTGACATGGGTATGGAGACGCTGGCCCAGTCGGCGCAGGGAACGGAGTATGCCAGCCTTTACGATTCGGTCAGCAAAAAGGTGACCGAGACCGGCTCGCTGCATGAAGCGCTCAAGGAAGACGAGAGATGGCCGGCTTATCTGACGGAGATGTCCGGGATCGGAGAACGGACGGGAAAACTGGAGCAGGTGATGAAATCCCTCGCGTCGTATTATGACCGGGAGAGCAGGATCCACAGCTCCATCGTCAGCGCAGTCACCTATCCGATGTTTCTCAGCGTGATGCTGGTGGTGATCGTTCTGATCATGGTGACCCGGGTGCTTCCGGTATTCCGGCGTGTGATCAACAGCTTCGGTGCGGATATCTCCGCCGGCGGCAGAATGCTGATCCAGGTCGGCTCCACGATCGGATGGATCGTGCTGATCGTTGTAGCGGTTCTGATCCTGCTGATCCTGATCGGCGTGATCATGATGCGTTTCGGCGCCCGGGAAAAAGTTCTCTCGATTATACGGAAGCTGTTCCCGCCGGTGGGCCGGATTGAGAAAAAGATCAATGCGTCCCGCGTCGCAAGCGTGTTTTCCATGATGCTTTCCAGCGGATTTACCACGGAGGAAGCGTTCCGGACGATGCCGTCCGTACTCTCGGATGAGGAGACCATCGAGAAAGTCGGCCAGATTCGCAAAGATCTGGAAGAAGGCAAGGCATTTGCGGATGCCATGTCCGCCTCCGGACTGTTTGAAGGCCTGCATGACCGGATGATCCGCATGGGCGCGGCCGCCGGAAGAGAAGAGCAGGTCATGGACAAGCTTTCCGGGATCTATGAAGAGCAGGTGGAAGACGGGATCGCGCATCTGATCTCCATCATCGAGCCGTCGCTGATTGCGCTGCTCGCGGTCGTGATCGGAGCGATTCTGCTTTCGGTGATGCTTCCGATGGTCGGCATTCTTTCCGGCATGATGTGATGAGGAGGTGCTGCTTTGAACCGTAAGGATATTGCGGTCATCGCGCTGATGGCCATCATGCTGGCTGTGGGCGTCCGTATGATTACCGGAGCGGACCATGCGCAGAGAAAAGCGCAGACGCAGATGGTTGAGGATGCGGTGCAGAGCGCGGCGCTTACCTGCTATGCGGTGGAGGGCGCTTACCCGATGGATCTGAATTATCTGAAGGAGAACTACGGGCTCTCCTACGATGAAGACCGCTATCGGGTTACCTACAGTGCTTTTGCGTCCAATCTGGTTCCGGAGATCTATGTAATCGAAGTGGGGGCAGACCAGACATGAGAACAGGAAGAAATATTCAGCACGGCATGCAGGGGGTCTTTGTATTCGTGCTGCTGGGACTGTTTGCAGTGATGTCGACACTGCTGGTGCTCGCGGGTACCCAGATGTACCGCTCGATGGTGCGGCGCACGGAGGATACGAATTCGGCCCGGGTGCTCTATTCCTATGTCCGGAACATGGTCCGGGAGGAAGACGCGCTGGATGCGGTGACCGTGGAGGACACCGAGGCGGGAAAGACGATCTGCATGGAGGAACAGCTGGGCAGCGAAACATATATCACCAGGATTTATGTCTACGACGGTCAGCTGTATGAACAGTTTACGAAAAAAGAACGGGAATTCAAGCCGCAGGGCGGGACGCCGATCTGTCCGGTCGGCGTGTTCGAGCCGTCGCTGGAAGATTCCATGCTGATGGTGCATATGGAGGATACTTCCGGACAGGACTGTTCGGTGCAGATAGCTTTGTATTGTTAGGGCCTGTCAGCAATGAACATGACGACGATCCGTCGCGGATCCGGTTTTTATGACAGTTCCCTTGGGGAGACAGGATGAATAGTGGAAAAAAAGCAAATGCGCTTCTGGTTGAAATCCTAATATCGCTTCTCTTTTTCCTGCTGGCGGCGACGGTGCTGATCCGCATCTTCGCGGCGGCTTCGGAGCTGGCGCTTCGCTCGAAGGCAAGGACGCTGGCGATGGCTCAGGCACAGAATGTGGCGGATACGCTGATCCTGGCGGAGAATGAGGAGGAGAGAGAAGCTGCACTGAAAGAGATGTCCTTTACGAACTCTCACGGAACCTGGGTACTGGACTGCGGAGATTTCACGGTGCGGGTCACCGGAGAGGAGACGCCTTCCGGGAACGGAGTCCTCTGGGAGGGGGAAGTCGGCGCGTTCCGCAGACCGGCCAATGTACAGACGCTGCAGCCGGAGGCAGAGGAACTGATTACGCTTCCCTGCGTTTCCTACACGGAGGTACAGGGATGAACAGAAAAAGCAGAATATCATTCGGCCCCGGGGCATCTTCCCTGATCCTGATCATGGTTGTGCTGAGCATGAGCATCGTCGGGGTACTTTCGCTGCTTTCAGCGAACAATGACAACAAACTCTCCCTGCGCAGCGCGGAGATGACGAAGACCGTTTATGAGCTGAACGCAAGGGCGGAACGCCGGCTTGCCGAGCTGGATGCCCTGGCAGCAGAGTGTATTTCGGAGGCCGGAGAGGACGGATACCGGGAACTGCTCCGGGAAAAACTGCCCAGTGACATGCAGATGGAAGAGGATCGGATCTCCTGGGAGGAGACCGAGGGAAACCGGTCGCTGGACCTTTCTGTAAAGCTTTCGGACGGGGAAGCGGATTCGGACAGACTTTCCTGGGTGACGCACCGCCTGACGGCAGTTACGGAGGATATATGGAACTGAAAGAACTCTTAAAAAAAGGGTATGAAATCGGAGGGTCCGATGTGTTTATCGTGCCCGGCGCCAGAGTTTCCTGCAAGGTTAAGGGCGGGATGGTTCATCTGACGGAGGACATCATAAAGCCGGCGGATTCCGAGGCACTGATCCGTGAGGCATATGATCTCGCCGGCAGAGACATCGGACTGCTCCGCAAGGAAGGCGACGATGATTTCTCCTTCCCGATCCGGGATGTTTCCCGGTTCCGCTGCAACGCATATTATCAGAGAGGAACCCTGGCTGCGACCTGCCGTATGATTTCCTTTGGCCTTCCGGATCCTTCCCAGCTGGGAATCCCGGACGTGATCATGAAACTGGCAGGGTATCACAACGGCATGATTCTGGTAACCGGACCGGCCGGCAGCGGCAAGAGCACGACTCTGGCCTGCATGCTGGACTGGATCAACAACAACCGGGAGGGGCATATCATCACTGTTGAGGATCCCATCGAATACCTGCACAGTCATAAAAAGTGCCTGATCAGCCAGAGAGAAGTCCCGAACGATGCGGCGACGTTTGCCCGGGCGCTGCGCGCTGCGCTCCGCCAGGCACCGGATGTCATTATGCTGGGAGAAATGCGTGACCTGGAAACCATCCGGACTTCCATCACGGCCGCAGAGACCGGACATCTGCTCCTGTCGTCTCTGCATACGACCGGAGCCGCCAAGACCGTGGACCGTATCATCGACATGTTCCCGGCGGAACAGCAGGCGCAGATCCGGGTCCAGCTGTCCATGATTCTGCGGGCCGTCGTCTCGCAGCGGCTGATCCCGACCGTCAACGGGACACAGAGAGCGGTGTTCGAGGTGATGATTGTCAATACCGCCATTCAGAACCTGATCCGCGACGGGAGAGTGCATCAGATCGACAATGCGATCGCCGGCGGGGCGGCGCAGGGGATGATCTCCATGGACAATGAACTGATGCGGCTGTACCGGGAGAAAGTCATCACAAAAGATACCGCGCTTCAGTACGCAGTCAGCCCGGAGACACTGAGCAAGCGGCTGACCTGAGCGGGCAGCGGGCGCAGAGGAAAGCGTCTCGAAAGCCGCTCCGTATGCGGCTTTGAGTATTTCGTGCATGCAGGGATCAGATACGAAAGGACCATATCCGAGATGCGCTCAGCTTAAGGTACGAAGAAGCAGGCAAAGAAATGAAATGAAACTGGAATTCATCAGCGATTTCCGAAAGAACCATGGGAGGAAACACAGATGCTTACGATTGATGCGTTAAAACAATTTGGTGCCAATACAGACGAAGGCCTGGGACGCTGCCTTTCCAACGAAGCGTTTTATCTGCGCCTGATCGGGAAAGCCCTGGAAGACAAGAACATGGCGAAACTCGGGGAATGCCTTGCGGCAGGAGACGGGGAGGGCGCCTTTGAGGCGGCGCACGCCATGAAGGGTGTCATGGCAAACCTCGCACTGACGCCGGTACTGGTTCCGGTCAGCGAGATCTCCGACGGGCTGAAAGAGGACAATAAGGTCATTAAGGACCCGGAAAAGCTTCAGCAGCTGTATCAGGAAGCGAAGACACAGTTTGACAAACTGTTGGAGATGACGAAATAAGAAACAGGGCTGCCTGAGTCAGAAGATACGTCTCTTGACTCTGGCAGCCCCGTTTTAATTGCATGAAAAAAGCAGATGACGGGAATCGAACCCGCCTCCTCAGCTTGGGAAGCTGATGTTCTACCAATGAACTACATCTGCATGCAACTAGAATATCACTTTTTCTCAAAAAATCAAGTTTTTTTTCAGGGACTGACAGCCGGAGGCTTTCGACCGGATTATTTCATTTCGCTTCAGAGATTTTTCAGGACTTGACAGGCGGAGGCCGCAGTGCTATTATTCATACTTATCAGATAGGAAATACCGGAATATGTTTCCGGGGCAGGACCTTTCTGAAAAATAATCCTGAAAAAACGGAAAAAAAGGAGGATATCATCATGAAAAAAAGGACGATTGCCGCTCTTCTGGTTACTGCATTTTCCGCAGCGCTTGCCATGAGTGCATTTGCTGACGAGGATAAAAAAATCACGGTAGCGGCTTCCCCGACGCCTCATGCGGAGATACTGGAGAAGGCAAAAGACATTCTCGCGCAGGACGGATGGGAACTGGAAGTGATCGAATTTGAAGATTATGTACAGCCCAATCTGGTTGTGGACAGCGGGGAGATCGACGCAAACTACTTCCAGCATATTCCGTATCTGGATGACTTTAACGCACAGAACGGGACCGATCTGGTCAATGCCGGCGGGATCCACTATGAGCCGTTCGGAATTTATCCGGGAAAGAAAGCCAGCCTTGACGAACTGGAAGAAGGCGACACCATCGCTGTTCCCAACGACACGACCAATGAAGCCCGCGCGCTGCTCCTGCTGCAGGACAACGGCGTGATTACGCTGAAAGAAGGCGTCGGCCTGGAAGCCACCGTCAAAGACATCGAGGAAAACCCGAAGAATGTCAAGATCGAAGAGCTTGAAGCCGCTCAGGTTTCCCGCGTAAAGGATGAGGTTGCCTTCGTCGTACTCAACGGCAACTATGCGATCCAGGCCGGCCTGTCCGTCAGCAAGGATTCGATTGCCCATGAGACATCCGATTCCGAGGCTGCAAAGACCTATGTCAACGTCATCGCGGTCAAGAGCGGCCGGGAGAACGACGAAGCCGTCACTGCACTGGTTTCCGCACTGAAGTCCGATGAAATCCGCAGCTTCATCAATGAGAAATGGGACGGAGCCGTGATTCCGTTTGACGAGAGCGCAGACGCAGCAGAGGCTGTGGCTGAAACGGAAGAGTAAATAACGAAGAGGTAAACAGCGGAAGCGGCGGGTACGCGTATTCTTTTCGAACACGATTCACATGCTCCCGCCGGGCAGACAGCCGACGTTCGGTAAGTATGAGGGAGACAGGGGACGGTTCTGGAGGGGACAGGGGACGGTTCTGTGTCTCCTTTTGCTCCCAAAAGGAGACACAGAACCGTCCCCTGTCTCCTCCAGAACCGTCCCTGTCTCCCTCTTGTCAGAAAATGCCTTCTGTTGTAAAATAGCAAATAACCGCAGAGCGTTTCTGCTATCGGGATCCGCAGGTGCTGCCTGCGGATTTTGTTATCCCAAGTGGAGGAACCCCATGGAACCGATTATTAAAATTGAACACCTGAACAAATCTTTCCAGACCAAAGAGGGCAGGGTGGACGCGGCTAAAGATATCAGCCTTTCCATCGATAAGGGAGATATTTACGGGATTATCGGCCTTTCCGGAGCCGGAAAGAGTACGCTGGTCCGCTGCCTCAATCTTCTGGAACGGCCGGATTCGGGAAGGGTTCTGATCGAAGGCCGGGATCTTCTGACCATGACACCCGGTGAACTTCGAAAAACGCGCCAGTCCATCGGCATGATTTTCCAGCATTTCAATCTGCTGATGCAGCGCAATGTGATTGACAATATCTGCTTTCCTCTGGAGATCCGCGGCGTTTCGAAGCGGGAGGCGAGGGAAAAGGCAAAAGAGTATCTGAAGACCGTCGGCATGGAGGACAAGGCGAGGGCCTATCCCGCCCAGCTTTCCGGCGGCCAGAAACAGCGTGTGGCGATTGCGAGAGTCCTGGCCAATGAACCGCAGATTATCCTGTGCGACGAGGCAACCAGCGCCCTCGACCCCCAGACGACCCGGTCGATTCTGGAACTGCTGCGCCAGATCAACCGCGACTATGGGATCACGGTGGTGGTCATCACCCATGAGATGTCGGTTGTACAGCAGATCTGTTCCCGCGTCGCCGTACTGGATTCCGGTACACTGGCGGAAAACGGGACAGTCCGGGAGATCTTTGAATCTCCGAAGACAGAGGCGGCAAGACGGCTGATTATCGGGACCAGTACACAGGGCGTGGACCGGATGCACTCGAAGCGCACCGTCCGTATCGTCTTTGACGGACAGAGCTCCTACGAGCCGGTGATCGGGAATGTCACACTGGCGTTTCATACCCCGGTGAATATTCTCTACGCAGCGACAAAGGATCTGGGCGGAAGCGCCGTGGGTGAGATGATCCTGCAGCTGCCCGAGGACCCGAAGCTGGGCGATCAGATGATTGCCTATCTGAGGGAAAGAAAGCTGATAGTGGAGGAACTGACAGATGCAGATTGATCAGACATTGGTAACCATGCTGCTGGAGGGGACCAGAGATACGCTGTATATGACGCTGGCGGCGACCTTTTTCGGATATGTGCTCGGACTTCCGCTGGGGATTATCCTGACATTGACGGACCAGGACGGAATTCATCCGAACAAACCGGTCTACCGGGTCCTGGACATCTGCGTCAACCTGCTTCGGTCCATCCCCTTTCTGATCCTGCTGATCCTGGTGATCCCATTGACAAAGATGATTGTGGGAAAAAGCTACGGATCCAGCGCGACCATTGTCCCTCTGACCATCGCGGCAGCGCCGTTCATCGCGCGTATGGTCGAGTCCTCACTGAAGGAAGTGGACCGGGGCGTCGTGGAGGCGGCCCAGAGTATGGGGGCAGGGACGTTTACAATTATCTGGAAGGTGCTGCTCGCCGAGGCGAGGACATCGCTCCTGACGGGCCTGACGATCGTCATCGGGACGATCCTGGGATATTCCGCCATGGCCGGCACCGTCGGCGGCGGCGGACTTGGCGACATCGCGATCCGGTATGGCTATTACCGGTATGACACCCCGATTATGATCGTCACGATCGTGATTCTGGTGGCCCTGGTGCAGATCCTTCAGGCTGTGGGCATGAAGATTTCCCAGAAGCTGGATCATCGGAAGAGCTGATCCGCGGAAGGGATACGACAGACAGAAATCCGGATCACCGGGAAAGTGGATCGGTTGCAGGAGTACGACAGACAAAATTCCGGATCACCGGAAGAGCGGATCCGCGGCTGTAATATAAAACAGAATCAAGACTATATAGAAACAAGACGAACAGCTCTAAGAATAAAAGAAACAGAAACAGGACAAGGCCGAAAACCATCGGCTGCGGAATCTAAGGAACAGATAAACGGAGAAGGAGGAATCATGAATAAGAGAAAGACGATATTCACGATTTTAGCGAGTGTAATGGTCATGCTGCTTTCGACGACTGCGTTCGCGTCCTGGAAGAAGAACAGCTCCGGTACATGGACCTGGTATAACAGCAATGGGAAGGCAGTCAAGAGTTTATATGTGTCCAGCGAAAAGGCCGGCTTGGTCTGGTCCGGATCTACGATCTACATTTACAAGAAAAACGGAGATCCGTATCATGGTTTTCTGACGACAAAGGCCGGGAAAACCTATTTCGCGGATACCAAGGGAGTCGTCCAGAAGGATAAATGGCTGAAGCTGACCGTGGGAGGGAAGAAAAAGATCTACCGATCCCGGGCGAACGGGACGATCTATAAAAACACGGTGGCGAAGATCGGATCCGATTATTATGGCTTCGGCGAGACCGGCGTGCGGCTCACCGGACGGAAAAAGATCGGGGGAGATTACTATTACTTCCGGAAAGACAACGGAAAGATGATCCGGAAGTCCTATATCGTAACGGATTCCAACCGCTATTACGCCGGAAGCAACGGCAAGCTGGCGGTGAAAAAGTGGGTCGGAAAGTATTACTTCGGAAGCGTCGGCAAAGCACTGAAGAACGGCTGGGTCGGGAACCGCTACGTCGGAAGCGACGGCAAATATCTGACCGGGCTGAAAAAGATCGGCAGCTATTATTACTATTTCAATAAAAGCAACGGGAAGTACATCACCAATACTTCCAAAACCATCAACGGCTACACCTTTAACTTTGACAGCAACGGCCGGGCCACGGTATCCAGCAACAATGAGGATCAGTTCTTTACGGATCCGAGCGTGAATTCGGAGAAACTGCTCGCGGCCATCATTTACTGCGAAGCGGGAAATCAGCCGTATTACGGGCAGCTGGCGGTGGGCCTGGTGATCACGAACCGGGTGCGCAGCAGTGATTTCCCGTCTTCGATCAAGGACGTAGTCTATGCGAAGGATCAGTTTACACCTGCGCGCAACGGAGCACTGACCAACGCGCTGGAGAATTACTCCACCGTGTCGAGCAGTGCGAAAAAAGCGGCAAAGAAGGTCCTGTCCATGTATGCTTCCAATTCCTATACGATCACGGTCAAAGGAAAGAAGAAAAACATGCAGGGATATCTGTTCTTCATGACGCCGGCCGCCTACGCAAGACTGGGACTGTCCTCCACGTATCTGAAGCTTGACGGACATGTCTTCTTTAAAACCTGGGGCTGACGCGGCGATGGTGGCACTGGTTACGGGAGGCAGCGGAAGCGGGAAATCCGCATACGCGGAGCAGCAGCTTCTTGCCCTGAACGCGAATGAGAATATTTATCTGGCCACAATGATCTGCCGGGATGCGGAGAGCCGCCGCCGGGTGGAACGCCATCGCCGCATGCGCAAGGGCGGTCATTTCCGCACCGTCGAACGGCCGCTGGACCTGAAGCATCTGGAACTTCACGGAGAATCTCAGGGCCGGGCGGTGCTGCTGGAATGCATGTCCAATCTGACCGCCAATGAGATGTTTGAGCCGGGAGGAGCCGGCCCGGACGGGGCGGAGGAAGAAATCCTCGAAGGACTGGCGCATCTGAAAGCCCAGTGTGAGCATCTGGTCGTGGTGACGAATGAGCTTTTTTCCGACGGGATTCGTTACGATGAAAGCACGACGAAGTATCTGCAGATTCTGGGACGGATCAACCGTCGCATTGCCGCCGGGGCGGACCGGGTGACGGAGGTTGTCTGCGGCATACCGGTAGTGTGGAAGGCTCCGGGCATGCAGTCAGGTACATTCCGCAGCATTCCTTTCGGAACTTTATGACAATTGTTTTAGATGAGTTCTTTGATGATTTCGATGAAAGAGAAAATTCAGGGACTGTGGATTGCTCTGTCCATGTATTCGGTGTTTCCGACGCCGAAGACGGAGTGGAATGATCAGAATATGAAAAGCAGTATCTGCTTTTTCCCGGTTGTCGGCGTCCTGATCGGACTGGTGGAGTATGGACTCTGGCTGGTTCTGGACCGGACCGGTGTCGGACCGCTGCTGCGCGCAGCGGTTCTTTGCGTGCTTCCGGCATTTCTTTCCGGCGGAATTCATCTGGACGGATTTCTGGACACCTGCGATGCGCTCGGTTCGTGGAAACCGCCCGAAGAAAAACTGGAGATTATGAAGGACAGCCACAGCGGAGCCTTTGCCGTGATGGGGGGCGTCATCTGGGGAATACTCTCCCTGGGAGCCTATTCCGGCATCGGCCGGGATCAGATCCTGGCCGTCTGTCTTGGATTTGTGCTGAGCAGAGGCTACTCCGGGCTTGGACTGCTGGTGCTGCCAAAAGCAAAAAAGACCGGACTGGCACAGACCTTCTCGAAGAATGCACAGACCCGGGGCAATATTCTCGTTCTGCTTGTCTGGATCGCAGCCGCCTCCGCAGCGATGACGGTGGCGGTCCATTGGACCGGGCTGGCATGTGCCGCATGCGCGCTGGTCTGCTTCCTCTGGTACAGACGGATGGCAGAAAAGACCTTTGGCGGCATCACCGGGGACACCGAAGGCTTCTTCCTTGTGGTCTGCGAGCTTGTGACCGCACTGTGCGCTGCGCTGGTGCGGTAAAAGGAGACAGGGGACGGTTCTGTGTCTCCTTCAGAGAAGACAGTCTGCGCCGCTCCTCCTTCAGAGAAGACAGTCTGCGCCGCTCCTCCTTCAGAGGAGACAGTCTGCGTCTCTTCTCCTGTCTCCATGATGCTTATACTTACGATAATGATGGAGGAGATCCGATGATTTTCATTACCGGGCCGGCGTGGCAGGGAAAAACCGAGTTTGCCGAGTCTCTGCTTTCCAGGCGGAAGGCAGCCCCGGAAGCCGCTTCGGAAACACGGGCAGACGGTGAAATGTGCGGCATGGAAGATATTTTCGGGGCGGACCTGGTTTTTCATTTTGAGGCATATGTCCGGCGGTTCGGCCGGATGCTGGAGGATCCGGAAGCGCTGGTCAAGCGGCTGAGGGCGGCAAATTCGGAAACGATCCTCGTCGCGGCGGAAGTCGGATGCGGGGTAGTGCCGCTGGATCCGGAGGAACGCTTCTGGAGAGAACGCTGCGGCAGGATCTGTACAGAAATCGCCGCGCAGGCGGAAGCGGTTTACCGGGTGATCTGTGGGATTCCGATGCGTTTGAAATAACCGTCGCTTCCTCAGAAAATATAGGGAACCGGTAAAGTCAGAACGATCGGTAAAGCCGGAACAGACAGAAAAAGTCAGAACCACCGGTAAAGGTCGGAACAGTCGAATAAAGGCTGGGATAACCGGAAGAAGACCAGAACTAGCGTATAATTGAGAACGATCGGAAAAATCGAGGGAAAGATATGTATTATGATCTTCTGATGATCCGGCACGGCGCGACAGAAGGAAATCTGAAAAAACGGTATGTCGGGAGGACGGATGAGCCGCTCTGCGAGGAGGGAATTTACCGTCTTCAAAAACTGGCACAGAAGCTTCGTCTGCAGGAGGTCCTGCTGCCGCGGGAGACGCTGGCGGCCCGGGGGATTGTCTGGATACTGAGCCCGATGCGGCGTTGTGTCGAGACGGCGGAGATTCTGAAGGATGCGGGTATTTTTCCGGAGGTCCGGGTTCCGGGCATTTTTCCGGAGGTCCGGGTTCCGGGCATTATTCCGGAGGTCCGGGTCCCGGGTATTTTTCCGGAGGCCCGGGTACCGGACATTTTTCCAACGGTCCATGTTCCGGGAAGTGACGGTGCCGGGGCGGCGTCCGAACCGCTACAAAACCGGCCGGAGCAGACCGGGCTGGCTTTGAATGAGCCCCCTTTGACGGATGCAGAAAGGACGAAGCCGGTTCTTACCGATCCGGTTCTGACGAAGGCAGAAGGGACGAAGCCGGTTCTTACCTATCCGGTTCTGACGAAGGCAGAGAGGATGAAGTCGGCGCTTTCTGGTCAGGTGCTCGCGGATACAGAAAGCCCGAAGCCGACTCTTCCCGGACAGATCCTGGTCGATCCGGACCTGCGGGAGTGCGATTTCGGACAATGGGAAAACCGGTCGTACCGGGACTTGAAGGATGACCCGGCCTATCAGGCATGGATCGACAGCCAGGGCACCCTGCCGTTTCCCGGAGGAGAGGATCCGGAGGCCTTCCGGAAGCGTTGCTGCGCGGCTTTTGAACGGTGCATCGCGAGGTGCCGGCGAGAAGGGATCGACGGAACGGAGAGAGCCGAAGAAACTGAAAAAGCCGAAGGAACAGAAAGAGCCGAAGAAACTGAAAAAGCCGAAGGAACAGAAAGAGCCGACGGAACAGATAGAACCAAAGGAACGGGAGGAGCAGAAGAATCGGAAAGAACGGACGGTCCGGAAGAACCGAAGACGCCGCTTCTGATCCTGGCGGCGCATGGCGGGACCATCATGAGCATACTCTCGAAATACGGGCTTGACGAAACCGGAAAAAAGCGAGATTATTTCGACTGGCAGCTCGGATGCGCGCAGGCGTATGTCTGCCGGATGGAAACCGGTTCCTCCGGACAGATCCGGAAGATCCTGGTGAAAAACAGACTGGAGACAGAGGAATGATTACATACTTAACCGGTGAGGTAGTCACCGTTTCGGAAAAGAGACTTGTACTGGATGTCAATCATGTCGGGTTTCAGATCGCGATCTCGTCGAGGGACGCCAAGCGGATGCCGTCCGAGGGAGAGACGGTGACGATTTATACATACATGAGCGTCCGGGAGGATGCGATCTCCCTGTACGGCTTTCTGTCGGAGGATGATCTGGAAATCTACCGGAAACTGATCACGGTGAGCGGGATCGGACCGAAGGGGGGACTTGGGATCCTTTCCGTCATGGATGCGGATGATGTGCGGATTGCCGTGCTGTCTGACGACGAGAAGGCCATTGCGAAAGCGCCGGGCATCGGGATCAAGACCGCCAGGAAGATGATCCTGGAGTTGAAAGACAAGCTGGATCTGGATTCCGTGATCCGCAGACAGAGCGAAAAGACCGACAGCGCGCTGGAGAATGAAAAGGCGGAAGCCGTCTCCATGATGACCGCACTGGGATACAGCGCCAGCGAGGCACTGCGTGCGGTGCGAAGCGCAAAGCTGGAGGAAGGAATGAATGCCGACGATATCCTTCGCGCGGCACTGCGAGAAAGTATTTAAGGAGAGAAAAGCTTCATGCCAAGGATTCTGAATACGGGGAAAAGCGAAGAAGAAAAGACCTTTGAACTGTCGATCCGTCCACAGAGGCTGGAGGAATATATCGGACAGGAGAAGGCCAAAAATACACTGAAAATCTACATCGAGGCGGCGAAACAGCGAAAGGATACGCTGGACCATGTACTGTTTTACGGTCCGCCCGGACTGGGCAAGACCACGCTTGCGGGCATTATCGCCAATGAACTGGGCGTCAAAATGAAGGTGACCAGCGGGCCGGCGATTGAGCGCCCGATTGATCTGGTGAAGGTTCTGATCAATCTCAGCCCAAATGATGTACTCTTCATCGATGAAATCCACCGGCTGAACCGCCAGGTGGAGGAGGTTCTCTATCCCGCGATGGAGGACTATACCGTGGACATCGTCCAGCGGGAGGGAGGCTCCGGCGCGTCCCGGAGGATTCCGCTGCCGCCGTTTACCCTGGTCGGAGCCACAACCAGAGCCGGACTTCTGACAGCCCCGCTGCGGGACCGGTTCGGCGTTGTGAGCCATATGGAGTTTTATAATGAAAAGGAACTCCAGACCATTATTCTCCGTTCCGCACAGGTTCTGGGGATTGAGATTGATAAGGGAGGAGCCCTTGAGATGGCGCGGCGGTCCCGGGGAACGCCCCGGCTGGCAAACCGTTTTCTGAAGCGGGTGAGAGATTATGCGCAGGTGAAATTCGACGGTGTGATCACGGAAGAAATCGCCGCCGAGGCACTGGATTTCCTGGAGGTGGACCGGCTGGGACTGGACGCGACCGACCGGTCGATCCTGACGACGATGATCGAGATGTTCGACGGCGGTCCGGTCGGCCTGGATACGCTGGCGGCAGCGATCGGGGAGGACGCGGGAACGATTGAGGATGTGTATGAGCCGTATCTTCTGAAAAACGGCTTTATCAACCGGACGCCGAAGGGACGCGTGGTGACCGATAAGACCTACCATCATCTTGCACTCGCCGCAGTGGGCAGATAAGACAAAAACGGTTGTATTTTCTTACATTTCGGGTTATGATACTTTCTAAGGACAAACGGATTCAATCCGTGATTCCTTTATCGGAAAACGTAAGCGGAAAAGACATTTTACTGAGACACAGATGGAAAGGCAGGAGGCCGGATGGCAGCGAAAAATGTTACGCAGGTTCTGATTGGCGGTAAGATCTATACATTGAGCGGATATGAGAGCGAAGACTATCTGCAGAGAGTGGCGGCATACCTGAACGGAAAGATTGCGGAAATCAAAACGCTGGACGGCTATAATCGGCTGTCGCCGGAGATGCGGAGCCTGCTGCTGAACCTGAACACGGCGGATGATTATTTCAAACTCAAAAAACAGGCCGATGAACTGAGTGATCAGGTGGCTCATAAAGACAAAGAACTTTTTGAAGTGAAGCATGAGCTCATTTCCGCTCAGATGCAGCTGGAGACAGCACAGAAAGCGCTGGCAGCCCTGCAGGAGAGCGAAAAGGAGGAGCAGAAGCGGATTGCGGTTCTTGAAGCTCAGCTGAAAAAGCGATAGGAGCAGGATGGATTTCAACAGCCGATGAGGTGCCGCGCAGGTACCTTGCGGCTGTTTCTTTATATCAGGGGAAAACCAGATGAATTTCCGGCGAAGCAGGGACGCTTCGCACCGAGAAGTATATTGATTATAACAATGGATAAACAGACAGAGAAACAGAGAGAGAATCAGACGGAGAAACGGACGGAAAAACTGACAGAAATACAGACGAAGCGTACTTCTCTGGAACTTCTTGCCCCCGGCGGTTCTGCGGCGGGGATCCGTGCCTGCATTGCGGCGGGGGCGGACGCGGTTTATACCGGCGGGCCGAAATTTTCCGCCAGAGCCTATGCGGACAATCCCCAGGAAGATGATCTGATGGAGCTGATCGATTACTGCCATCTGTTCGGCAGCAGGCTGTACCTTACGGTCAATACGCTGCTTCGGGAGGATGAGCTGGAGGGACAGCTGTATGATTACATCGAACCCCTTTACAGGGGAGGAATCGATGCCGTTCTGGTGCAGGACCTCGGCGTCCTTTCCTTTCTCCACCGGGAATTCCCGGATCTTCCGCTGCATGCCAGCACACAGATGTCGGTCAGCAGTGTATCCGGCGCAAGGCTGCTTTCTCAGCTCGGATGCAGCCGGATTGTACCGGCCAGAGAACTGACCTTAAAAGAACTGGCGAAGATCCATGCGCAGGTGCCGGTGGAGATTGAGACCTTTATACATGGCGCTTTGTGCTACAGCTACTCCGGGCAGTGCCTGATGAGCAGCATGATCGGCGGCCGCAGCGGCAACCGGGGCCGATGTGCACAGCCCTGCAGACAGCCGTATACACTGCAGGGAAAAACCGCGTACCTGCTAAGCCTGAAGGATATTTCCGCCCTGGAGATCCTGCCGGAGCTGATCGGAGCGGGCGTGATCTCCTTCAAGATCGAGGGCAGGATGAAACGCGCGGAATATGCGGCCGGAGTGACGTCAATTTACCGGAAATACCTGGACTTGTATCTGCAGAATCCGGGAAACGGAGAATGGAAGGTGGATCCGGAGGATCTGAGAGATCTCATGGATCTGTATAACCGCGGCGGTTTTTCCCGGGGCTTTTATGAGGGAACGAAGGGCCCGGGTCTGATGGCTTCGGATCGTCCCAACCATGCGGGGACGATCGCGGCAAAGGTGGAAACGCCTGCCGGCAAAAAGAAAACGGTCACGTTGACCGCACTGGAAGATCTGAACGCGGACGACGTCCTTGAGGTCCGGGATGAAGGCGGCGGCGAGAGCGCGCAGACCGTCCCCGGAAGAGACGTCCGGAAGGGCGAACGTTTTACCATTCCGGCGGCCGGAGCAGCGCGGCATCTGCAGAAAGGGGATCTGCTTCCCCGGGTGCGCAATGAGCGCCTGCTTCAGGATATCCGGGAACGGACGGATCCTTCGCAGCATCGGATCCCGATCCGCGGCAGACTGTACATTGAACCGGGAAAAGCGGCGGAACTGGAACTGTCCGCCCTGGACGGAACGAGGGTCCATATGTGCGGACCGGTGGTCCAGAAAGCCAGGACCGTCGGCATGAGCGAAGCGGACTTCCGGAAACAGATCCGGAAGACCGGAGATTCCCTGTTTGTATTTAAACAGCTGGAGATTGAGATGCCGTATCCGGAAGAAGCTGTGTTCTGCCCGGTTTCCGGGTTGAATGCCCTGCGCAGGGAGGCGCTGGAAAAACTGCACGCTTCCCTTACAGGCGCGAGCCACAGGGATGGACCGGAACGCAGAGCGGCTGCAGATGGAGACCGCTGTGAGAGTTTCGGATCCGGGAATATTAATATTACATCGGGAGCGGTCCCGGGCCTGCCAGTCCCGGACCAGACGATTGTAAATGAAGAAAAAGAAAGAGCAGAAACTGCAGGAACACACGAAACAGCCGAAGCGGCTGGAGCGGTAGGAACAGCCGAAGCAGCTGGAGCCGAAGCGGCTGAAGCGGCTGAGATTCTCCTTACGGCTTCGGCGGAGACGTTGGAGCAGATCGAGGCGCTGCTTCATGTGCCGGAGATCCGGCGGATTTATGTGGACAGCCTGATCTTTCAGAACGGCCGGACCTCCCCGAAGGAGGCGGCGAAGGAGTGGAGAAACACGCTGAAGAAGGTCCGCGGTGCGGGAAAAGAGTGCTTCCTGATGCTGCCGCCGGTCTGGAGAGAGGAGAGCCGGGAGACGTTCTTTTCGATTTTCCCGCTCCCGGCCGGACAGGGTCCGGAGCGCCACGAAAGCTTCCCGGACGGATCGAAACCGGAGCTGCGGGAAAGCTTCCCGGCCGGACAGGATCCGGAGAGCCGCGAAAGCTCTACGGATAGATCGAAACCGGAGCCGCGGGAAAGCTTCCCGGCCGGTCGGGAGCCGGAACGCCGCGAATTCTCTACGGATGGATTGAAACCGGAGCTGCGCGAAACTTACCCGGACGGACTTCTGCTGCGCAATCTGCAGCAGCTGGGAGAACCGGTAATCACCGGAAGCGGACTTTCCCTTGTGACGGACGAGACCATTTATGCCTGGAACCGCCGAGCCAGAAATCTGCTTGCACAGCTGGGAGCTGCGATGGACACTGTGCCTTCCGAGCTGAACCGCGGACAGATGATGCACCGCGGGATTGAGGGAAGCGAGGTCCCGGTGTACGGAAGGGAAGTGCTGATGACGACCACGTCCTGCCTGCAGAAAAACACCGTCGGCTGCCGGAGGGAAGGAGCGGTGCTCCGGATCCGGGACCGGAAAGGTGCCGATTTCCCGGTCCGCTGCCTTTGTGGGATTTGCAGTAACCGGATATACAACAGCGCAGTGACCAGCCTGCTGCCTTATGTGCAGGAAATCTGCAAGGGCAGACCGGCATCCCTGCGGCTGCGTTTTACCTTTGAGACGGCGGCGGAAACCGAAGAGACGGCCAGAGCGGCAGCGAAAACGCTAGCCGCGGTAAAAATGCCTTGGTCAGAAAAAACGCCGGCCGCGGCAAATACGCCTGGGCCAGAAAAAACGCCGCCTGCGGCAAATACGCCTGGGCCAGCAAAAATGCCGGCCGCAGCGAAAACGCCAACCGCAGCAGGTCCCGCCGTCCGGACCCGGGAGAACCCGGCCGAAAAGGAACCGCGGTATGGATCCTATACCAGAGGACATTACAGGAGAGGAGTTGAGTAGATACGGACAGTATATTTTCCGAACTGAGCAGCCCGGGCGTGATTTCCGGACTGAATGACATATCCGGCGTACTGATCAGTGCCTCCAGATATCTGCTGATCATCCTGATGGTGCTGTATACGGTGCAGTGCTACAGCATATTCCGCTACCGCAGTGCCTCCTCCAGAAGATACGTCTTCCTGCGTCAGAATATATCGATGTTCATGATCCATCTGATCTCGTTCCTCATCCTGTTTCTGGAGGAGAAGAACCTGCAGATTGTATTGTTTTACGCAGCGCAGGCCGCTTTTCTGGCGGTGTTCACCTTTCTCTGGTGCCGGTTCTACCCAAGGGCGTCGAGACTGCTGATCAACAATATGATGATGCTGTCCGCCATCGGGATGATCATGATCACCCGCCTGTCCTTTGATTCCGCTGTGAAGCAGTTCAAAATCATGTGCGTCGGCATGGCGGTGGGACTTGTGATCCCGGTGATCGTGCGGAAGGTCATGACGCTGACACGGATGACCTGGGCTTATACCCTGGTGGGCATCGGCCTCCTCGGGCTGGTCTTTGTCGCGGCCCGCGTCACGAACGGCGCGCGCCTGTCGCTGAGCTTCGGGGGCTTTTCCCTTCAGCCCTCCGAATTTGTCAAGATCATATTTGTCTTTGCCATGGCGGGGCTGCTGGTCCAGGCAAAGGATATGAAGCGAATCATCATTGCCACCGTCCTGGCAGCGATACATGTACTGATTCTGGTGATTTCCAGAGATCTGGGAAGCGCGCTGATCTTTTTCATCACCTATCTGGCAATGCTGTTTGCCGCGACCCGCAACCCGTTCCTGGTACTGCTGGGGCTCGGCGCCGGCAGCGTGGCCAGTGTGGGAGCGTATTATCTCTTCAACCATGTGCGGGTGCGCGTCCAGGTCTGGCAGGATCCCTTTGCCGATTACACCGGCGGAGGCTACCAGATCAGTCAGTCTCTGTTTGCAATCGCCGCAGGCGGCTGGCTGGGCACCGGGCTGGGCAAAGGCAGTCCGGGAGCGATCCCCTATGTACAGCAGGACATGATGTTCTCCGCGATCTGCGAAGAACTGGGCGGTATTTTTGCAATCTGCCTGATCTTTGTTTACCTGAGCTGCTTTACGATGTTTATCAACGCCGCGATGCAGCTGTCCAACCGTTTCTACCGGCTGGTGGCGCTGGGCCTTGGCGTTACCTTTGCCGTACAGATCTTCCTGACCATCGGAGGCGGGATCAAGCTAATCCCCCTGACCGGCGTGACGATGCCCCTTGTCAGCTATGGCGGCAGCTCGGCGCTGAGCACAATTGCCATGTTTGCGATTGTACAGGGCCTCTATATGTTCAGGATCGATGAGATGGAGTAAAGGATTGATGGAGAAACAGAAAAAACCAAAGAGAGCGGAAAGACCAGAGAAGCCACAGAAACCGGAGAGTAAAAATGTGCGCATCCGGGTGGTCCGGCTCAGCGACGACGAAGAAGAAATCCGGGAGGAATCCGTACCCGCCGGGGACGGCAGGAAACGCAATACCGAACTGAGTCTGCTAACGATCGTCTTCTCGGCCATGTTCCTTCTTCTGGCGGGATATATGGTCTGGTTTCATGTGCGGCTGCGCCCGAGGATCACGTCCAATCCGTACAACACAAAGCAGGATACCTCTTCCGAGGGGATCATCCGCGGACCGATTGTGACGGAGGACGGAACCGTCCTTGCCTCCACCAGCATCGACTATACCGGAAATGAGGTGCGGTATTATCCGTATTCGAATATCTATGCGCATACGGTGGGGTATGAAACCAACGGACGTTCCGGCCTGGAAGCCACTTCGAACAAGATCCTGCTGACTTCCCATTCCCCGCTGCTGGAACAGATCCGCAGCGCGGGCTCGGACAGCAAGGTACAGGGGGATTCCCTGGTGGTGACGCTGAATCACAGGCTGCAGCAGGCCGCCTATTATGCGCTGGGCTCCTTCAACGGGGCCGTCGTCGCCATGGAACCGGACAGCGGAAAGATCCTGGCGATGGTGTCCAAACCGGATTTTGATCCCAACAGCATTTCCTATATCTGGGATGAGGTGGTCAGCGACAATGCCTCCGGGCTGCTGCTGAACCGGGCGACCCAGGGACTTTACCCGCCCGGATCCACCTTCAAGATCCTGACCGCGCTGGCCTGGCTGCGGCAGAACGGCGGAGATGACAGTTCCTTCCTTTATGACTGTCAGGGGATGGTGCAGCGCAATGATGTGACCATTACCTGCTACAACGGATCCGTCCACGGCAGCGAAACGATGCAGCAGGCGTTTGCGAATTCCTGCAATACAGCCTTCGCGACCATCGGCCTGTCCCTGAACCGGAACGATTTCCGGACACTGTGTGAAAGCTTCCTGTTCAACCGCACGCTGCCGACCGACATTCTGCATTCCCAGAGCCGGTTCTCTCTGAAAAAGGATTCCGCGGACGGGGATGTGATGACCACATCCATCGGGCAGGGAGATACGCTGGTGACTCCGCTGCATATGGCGATGATCACCTCCGCCGTGGCAAACGCCGGGGTGCTGATGAAGCCCTACATGATTTCCCGCGTCGAATCCCCGGAGGGAGAGACGGTCACCGAGACAAAACCCGAGATTTACGGAGAACTGATGTCGGTGGATGAGGCACAGAAGATCGGCGAGTACATGCAGGCAACCGTGCGGGAAGGCACCGGCGCGGCACTGTCCTATAATTCCTACTCCGTCGCGGGGAAGACCGGTTCCGCGGAATACGACGCCGACGGCGTGACCGGCACCCATTCCTGGTTCGTCGGGTATTCCAATGTGGATGACCCCGATCTGGTTCTCGCCGTCATCGCGGAGGACGGCGGCACCGGCAGCGCCACCGCTGTACCCATCGCGCAGCAGATCTTT
>CACXHD010000145.1 GCA_902767335.1 uncultured Lachnospiraceae bacterium | reverse complement strand
GTAAAGGCATCGTTGTAAATCTGCAGCGTGGCGGAATAGGTGGACGTTCCGGGGCCGCCCTTCGTCAGAGCCAGGATGATGTCAAAAACCTTCAGCCCGTTGGTCAGGGACATGAAAATGCAGGTCGTCATCGACGGCCCCAGCAGGGGCAGCGTAACCTGGAAGAAACTCTGCCGGGAGGACGCGCCGTCCACGGTCGCTGCCTCCAGCACTTCCTTCGGCACCGCCTGCAGTCCGGCGATATATAATACAATATAAAAGCCCAGGGACTGCCAGACACCGACCAGCACAACGGAAAAGAAGGCCAGCTTCGGATCTCCCAGCCAGCTTAAGTTCCAGAAGCCCCATCCGGTCAGGGAAGCCAGTGCCTTAAAACCGCTGGTGAAAATGAATTTCCAGATAAAGCCGACGATCGTCATGCTCATGATGTACGGAATAAAAAAGAGACTCCGGTAGACATTGACCAGCGGAAACTTCTTCGTCAGCGCAACCGCCAGCGCCAGCGCGATTACATTGGAAAAAATGACAAACAGAACCGTATACCGCACCGTAAACCACAGTGAACTTAAGAATTCGACCTTCCCGGAAAAAATCTCGCGGAAGTTGCGAAGCCCGATAAATACCGGTTCCTTGGCGATCCCGTTCCACTCGGTCAGCGAATAATATCCGCTCATGACAAACGGTACATACATGACGATGCAGACCAATATGACTGCCGGAATCGTAAACAGTACGTTTTCCAGATGTTCTTTGCGTTTTCTGGCAGATTTCATATGCCGTATTCCTTCTTTCTCTGTGATCGACGGAGCGTTCGTGACGAAGCGTTCCTGCCTGCGCATTTCCGTCTGAGAACAAACCCGTTGAAAAATCCATTGCTTTTGTCGCTCAAATCCGATAGAGTAACAAATAGCGGACACCGTTATTATCATCCTGAACCATCAAAATGTCAAGCGCATTGTCCGTGATTTTGCATAACATGAGTTTTAATAATGATCCGGGTTATCATGATACTGCCTAAATATTCTTGGGGGTTTTTATGAAATATTATCAGATTAATGAGAATGGACTCTTCATTGTATTTCACGAAACAACGGAGCACCAGCTCCGGCTGCTGCATTTTTCCGACCGGCCCTGGGACGGAAAGCTCCCTGACGGTATGTGCGGAGAATATCCATTCTATCCGGTGATGGTACAGGTGACGGGTGAAAATATGCCGAGGGAAATCCACGGCCCGAAATACAGTACTGTTTCCCCGGGTTACCGGCTTGTGCTCCGCAGTTTTGAGGACAACCGCAATGAAACCGGCCGGCATCTGGACATCACACTCACGGATCCGGAAACCTTGCTGCGCGTCGTCCTTCACTGGCAGTTCTTTGACGGCCTTCCCATTGTCCGGTGCCGGAGCGAGCTGATCAATGACGGTCCCGCTCCTCTTACCGTGGAATATGTTTCCTCCTTTGCGCTTACCGGGCGGGACTGGCGGAGCGAAGATCTTTCTCTTCATATTCCGTATCACTCCTGGTGCCATGAGATGTCCTGGTCCGAATTTTCGTTCGAAGAACTGGGCATGCAGCGCACACAGCCGGAGCACTTCCGCCGCAGTTCGCAGCTGATCGATATCTCCAGCACCGGGAACTGGTCCACCCGCAGATATCTGCCCATGGGTGTTCTCGAGGATCATCCTTCCGGCAGCGCGCTGTTCTGGCAGATCGAACACAATGGTTCCTGGCACTGGGAGATTTCGGACCAGGACGGATATCTGTACCTGCGTCTGTCCGGCCCGACGGAACATCAGTCACACTGGTGGACGACGCTGGAGAGCGGCGAGTCGTTCCTTTCCGTGCCTGCGGCAGCCGGATGTGTCTCCGCCTCCTCATCTCCCGCCTTCCCGGATGCCGTCGGCGCCGTGCTTACACAGTACCGCCGCCGCATCCGCCGTCCGAATGCGGACAACGCCGATCTGCCTGTCATTTTTAATGATTACATGAACTGCCTGTTCGGAGATCCGACAGCAGAAAAAGAATATCCTATGATTGATAAGGCCGCCGAGGCCGGATGCGAGTACTATGTCATCGACGCCGGATGGTATGCCGACGGCGAATGGTGGGACGGCGTCGGCGAATGGACCGAGAGCCGCCTGCGTTTCCCGGAAGGGCTGCGCGCTGTCACAGACTATATCCGCAGCAAGGGCATGATCCCGGGCCTCTGGCTGGAACTGGAAGTGATGGGCATTCACTGTCCCCTTGCAGACAAGCTTCCCGATGACTGGTTTTTCATGCGGCATGGAAAACGACTTACCGACCGCAGCCGGTACCAGCTCGATTTTTCCAATCCTGCGGTCCGTCAGTTCGCCGACAGCATCATCCGCCGGCTCGTCGAGGAATACGGAGCCGGATATATCAAGATGGACTACAATATTGACATGGGCAGCGGCACAACGGTACACACGGATTCGGCGGGCGAAGGTCTGCTCCGGCACAACCGGGCCTATCTGTCCTGGCTTGCCGAAACCTTCCGCCGGTATCCCAAGCTGGTCATCGAGAACTGCTCCAGCGGCGGTCTCCGAATGGACTATGCCATGCTCTCCCTCTACTCCCTGCAGTCCACCAGCGACAATGAGGACTACCGGCAGTACCCTACCATCGCAGCCAACGCTCCCCTCGCTCTGACCCCGGAGCAGGCCGCAGTCTGGTCCTATCCGCTCTCCGGGGGAGACGCCGAAGAATGCGTTTTCAACCTCGTGAGCGCCATGCTTCTGCGGATCCATCAGAGCGGTCACCTTGCCGATCTGGATCCGGTCCGCTTCGGTCTGGTCGCGGAGGGCATCCGCTGTTACAAACAGATCCGGAATCAGATTGCCAACGCCGTGCCCTTCTGGCCCCTGGGGCTCTCCTCTTACGGGGATCTGTGGAGCTGTCTCGGGCTTCGCTGCACTGGGGATTCCGACTGTGATTACATTGCCGTCTGGAGAAACGGAGCGCAGGAAGAGCAGATTTCGCTTCCGCTTCCTGAAAAGAAAGGCATCCGGGCCGACACGGGCATCCTCTTCCCCTCCGGAATGGATGGAAATGCATACTGGGATGCGTCCGCCGGTGTTCTGACCGTGACGCTTCCGCATCCGGTCAGCGCCAGACTCATTATGCTGAAATATACCGTGTAATATATACCTGTGCCGCAGTCGGGGCCTGAATGTACGCCGCGGTCAGCGACGGATTGAAGCTTCAGAAAAGAGAAGTACCTTATGATTGAAGACAGACAGTTTTATCGCCAGTTTTTTTCCATGGTCATCGTTCTGGTTCTCCAGAACGTGGTTACCTTAAGCGTCAACCTTGCGGACAATATTATGCTCGGTGCCTACAGCGAAATCTCTCTGTCCGGGGTGGCGGCTGTCAACCAGATTCAGTTCGTCTATCAGCAGCTTCTGATGGCCGCAGGCGAAGGAATCGTGATTCTCGGGACCCAGTATTTCGGCCAGGGCAAGCTGAAGCCGATCCGGTCGGTCGCCTCCATCGCCATGCACTTCGCACTGATCCTGAGCGTCATCCTCTTCGCCGTCGTCAGTCTGTTCCCGCATCAGATGGTTGGATTATTTGTCACCGATGCGGCCATCATCGAGGAAGGGGTCCGGTATCTGAAAATCATCCGGTTTACCTATCTGTTTTTCGCTATAACCCAGCTGCTGCTCGCAGCGCTCCGCAGCGTCGGTACCGTT
>CACXHD010000144.1 GCA_902767335.1 uncultured Lachnospiraceae bacterium | reverse complement strand
TCCCCGTACGGGGCAGATCCTTATCTGTTATTTCATTTGTTTAAATCTGATTGTCAAATCCGATTATTTGGACGGATCCTGGTAGTGGTCTACGCAGAAGCTCAGGTCGAAGTAATCATATCCGGGATTACCTTTCTCGATCCAGCCTTCATAGATCTCATCAACGTTCTCGGAGGTAACCAGCTGGGTGCCTGCGAAGATCAGTCTCTCGTCATCCGGAATTGTGGTCGGGTCAAGCATACCGCAAGCAGCCTGGATTGCATAAGCAGCGCCGTAGCCGGCGATGTTGTAAGCATCGTTCAGGATCGTAGCGGTCATTGTGCCGGCCTGGATTGCTTCCAGAGCAGCCTTGGTGCCGTCGCAGCCAACGATCGGAAGAGAAACGCCTGCGTTAGCCATAGCTTCGATTGCGCCAAGAGCCATAGCATCACCGGAGGTGTAGATACCCTTCAGATCCGGATAGTTAACCAGCCAGGTCTCGGTCAGAGCCATAGCCTGTGCCTGATCCCAGGAAGCGGTCTGGCTGTCAACAACCTCAACGTCCGGATAGTCTTCTTTTGCAGCTTCGAAAGCAGCATGGCGGTTGGTAGCGGAGTCATCACCAAGCAGACCGGTGATCTCAACAACCTGGCCTTCGCCGCCGATGGCATCCATCAGAGCAGCAGCTGTCTTAGCGCCGTTTGCAAGGTCATCCAGCATCAGGGATACTACGAAGTGCGGATAATCCTTCGGGAACAGGCCTTCAGCTCTGTGAGCAAGGATGGTTACATAGTTGCCGGACTCTTCGCAGAGCTCTGCGATGCTGGCGGTGTTTGCAGTGGTAGCCGGGTCAACAACGAAGCAGGCCTTGTCGCCATACTGTGCGATGAAATCCTTCATGCCCTGCAGCTGAACGTTCGGGTCTGCATTGCAGGTAAGAACCTCAGACTCTACGCCGTAAGCTTCTGCTGCCAGCTGAGCGGCTGCAGCTTCCTGTGCCCAGTACTCGTTGTCCAGAGACAGTACGCAGATACCAAGATGATATTCGCTGATGTTTTCCGGAAGTTCAGCCGGAACTTCTGTCTCAGCCTCAGCAAATGCTACAGATGAAAAGGCCGTGACTGCCAGAGCGCCGGCAGCCAGAAGTGCTAACAGTGTTTTCTTCATGTTGCTCCTCCTTTTAATTAAAGAAAATTAAAATATTTATCTACCACTGCGCCTCCGGCACAGAAGTATTCCGAAATAATCAGCCGGGCAGCTTCTGGAAAACGGGCGTTCCCGCGAAATAAACTTCGCGGAACAGCTCCTGCATCTCCCGGTATACGGGGATATTCGCTGCAATCGGCTCCGTGGGATCCGGGTTGATCCGGACAATGGCGCCGCAGGCTTCATCGACGTTATCGAAGATCCCTGCGCCGACCGCCGCCTGGATGACGGCTCCCTGACAGGCTTCCTCTTCTGTCGCGGTTGTATATACGGGCATCTCCAGGATATCCGCCTGGATCTGCCGCCAGGTCTTCCCTTTGGCAGCGCCGCCCGAAGAGATCACTTTCTCCTTCGGAACGCCGTTTTCATCCATGATCCGCAGACATTCACGGAGATTGTAGATCACGCCCTCCATGGTCGCGCGCACCAGATGGCCCTGCTCATGCTTCATGGAAAGGCCGAAATACACACCCTTTGCCTTTGGATCGAGGAACGGGGTCCGTTCCCCGGCAAGGAAGGGGATAAAGATCAGTCCCTCCGAACCGGCCGGTGTTGCCGCCGCCTCCGCATCCAGGTCCGCAAACGGACGCTTGTCCTGCAGCATCCGGTTCCGAAGCCAGCTCAGGGTACTTCCGCCGTTCAGCGTCCCGCCCTGGAACAGCCAGCGTCCCGGGACGGCATGGCAGAAGGTCTGCACCCGCATCTGCCGGTCAAAATGCGGCGTCGTGACCGCCGCTGCGATCTGGGAAGCCGTCCCGATATTGCAGGCGATGATCCCTTCGCGGACCACCCCGTTGCCGGTCAGCTGCGCCGCCGCGTCTCCGGACCCGAAAACAACCTTCGTGCCCTTCGAAAGGCCTGTGGCAGCCGCCCCGTCGGAAGATACCGTACCCGCAACTTCGATTGACTCATGAACCGGCGGAAAGATATCGGTCCGAAGCCCGATCCGTTCGATCAGCTCGGTGCACCAGCGGTGCTCCGCCACCGAAAACGCGCCGGTCGCGCTCCCGTCCGCAAAGTCTGTACCGAATTCTCCGGTCAGGCGGAAGCGGATATAATCTTTCGGAAGCATCACCTTCCGGATCCGTCCGTACACATCCGGCTGATTCTTTTTCAGCCACAGCAGCGAACAGAGCATCATACCCGGAACCGGGCGGTTCAGAAGCTGCTCCTCCAGAAGGCTTCCCGCGGCCTGGCGGATCTCCTCCGCTTCCGCGGCCGAACGCTGATCCATCCATATAATGGAAGGGCATACCGGCTGATCCTTCTCATCCAGAGCCACCAGTCCGTGCATCTGTCCGGAAAACCCGAAACCGGCAATATCTTCCGGTGCGATCCCGGCTTTAGCGACAGCCTCCCGGATCGTCTTTGCGCCTGCGCGCCACCATTCTTCCGGATCCTGCTCTACATAGGATATTTTCGGCGTATGGAGCGGATATCCTTCATGGCTGACCGCCAGCAGACGTCCTGTCGTATCCATAACCGCCGTTTTAACGCTCTGTGTGCCCAAATCCAGGGCAGCAAGATATTTGTTCATATGCCCTCCGGCAAAGCATTCGTTCATTGGATTAACTAATCTTGCACTATTCTAACGCACCGTCACTGGCATTGTCAAATCGGTAAAATGACTACAATTCTGCAATACTTTTTGTGGATTATGCACAAGTAATTTTCAAAGCTCCTTATTTTAAAGGCTTTTCGCTCACATTTTGCAGCATTGGAATGGAAAAGCAGGGAAATTCAACCGTCAAACGATCCGCTCCTGTCTTGACACGATTCTTCGTTTCGACTAAAATATTTCACAGATATACAGTTTTTCGGCTGTCTGATGAATGAATTCATCCGATGAACAAAAGACTGCGTCTGCAGCTCTCTGCGGAACGCATGATCCTGACGGAACGTCGTATGGATTTCTGCAGAACGCGCAGATCCTGACGGAACATACGGATTTCTGCAGAACGAGCGGAGCTTGTCGGAACGTAGAGCCTCATTTGAAAATTTATCGGATTCGCTCGTCAGCCGGAAATGAGAACAGAATAAAGAGGGTTGAAATATAGAGGTGATATAGAGGTGATATCATGAGCCTTCCGCGTCAGGGATACAATCAATCCGATATTATTGTAAACAACCGCGCACTGCTTCTGCAGCATCTGTGCAGAGAGGGGGTCTGCCCGCGCGTCAGCCTCGCCCGCAAGACCGGGCTGAAGCAGTCCACCGTGACCAATATCACGGCAGACTTTATCCGCTGGGGTCTTGTCCGCGAGACAGGTTTTCTTTCCGGAAGCAAAGGCCGGCGCTCGATCGGCATTTCTCTGAATAACGACGATTTCGGCATTCTGAGCATCCGCCTGGCCCGCACACATTTTGTCCTCAGTATCTTCAATCTCTCTGTCACGCAGCTGGTCCAGAAGCAGTACGAAATCCCCGAAGGGCAGAGCGCAGACGAATCATTTTCTCTGCTGTGCGACGCCGCCGAGGAGCTGATCCGCGAGGCTTCGCCGCGCAGGATCCTTGCCTGCGGCATCGCCGTCCCCGGTCCGTACAGCACAATCAATAACCGGATCGCCCTGATGACCGGAACCGTCGGCTGGGACAGCATCCCCCTTTGCGGCGTCCTGCAGGAACGCCTGGACATCCCGGTCTTCGCGGAGCAGGACGCAAACTGCGGTGCTCTTGCCCAGTACTGGCTCAATCCGGATTTCTACAGCGGGCAGATGCTGATCTACGTAGCGGTCGGCCAGGGCGTCGGCTCCGGCGTGATCAATTCCGGAAAACTGGTCCGCGGCCGGATCGGGATGGCCGGCGAGATCGGTCATACAAGCATCTGTTTTGACGGGCCCCTGTGCTCCTGCGGAAACCGCGGCTGTCTGGAGAATTACTGCTCTTCCACCGCCTTTACCCGGCTCGTCAACGAAGCGCTTTCTCCCGCGGTCCCCTTAAGCTTCAAGGATGCCGCTTCCCTGCTTCAGAGCGGAAACGAAACCGTCACAGAGCTGTTTCTTACCCTCTGTGAACGCCTCGCGGTCGGAATTGTCAATATCATCAATACCTTCAATCCCGATATCATCATCCTCGGAGATGAACTGACCCATGTCATGCCGGATCTGATGGTCGAACAGGTTCGAAAGCATGTGCAATCCCGCTGTATCCGCGAATTGTATGAAACCACAAGGATCGAAAAAAGTCTGGTTGCAAAAGACTCCTTCGCCCACGGCGCCGCCCTGGCGGCGCTGGACGACATCTTTTTCCATCCCGCAGACTACTTTCCCTCCGCACAGTGAATACTTTCTCTCTGAACAGTGAATACTTTCCCTCCGCGCAGCGAATACTTTCCCTCCGCGCAGCGAATACTTTCCCTCCGCACAGTAAAGGAACTGGTATAAATCGATGAGACTTGGCATAGAAAAATGGTTTAAATTTGAATCTCCGGAAGAGAGGCAGCGCAAACAGGAGGCCTTCGATAAGAACATGTTCCCCCTGGGCGCCGCCGAACAAAAAGAATGGGAGCTTTCCATCCTCAAGGAGCTGTTTCCGAAACAGCGCAGCCTGAGGGATGAGCATTTCCAGCTGCTCGTGCTGCGCGAAAGCATGCTCGTCTCCGTCTCAGACCATCCCGAGGATAAAACCGCCTACCGCAACGGCGCAATCCACGCGTGGTATGACCGGAAAACTCCCTATACCTTCAGCCCGGAAAAGAAAAAGCTGCTGATTGCCATCGCAATCTGCGAAAACGACGCGCAGACGTGGGAAGACCTTCCCACCGCCGCAAATATACGAAATCTGTCCGAGATGGTGCCCTTCTAAGGGCTGCGAGGCAACAGGGACGCTGCGTCTCTTACTCAGACGCAGCGTCCCTCTTGATTCGAGCAGGAATTTTGAATTGATTGCCAGTTTTCCATGCCGCTAGCCGCCTTCAGGTACTGGCTCCGGCGGGAATTCTGGATGAAATCCTGATTTTCCATGCTCAAAGTCCCTCTTCATCGCCGGCTCCGGGCGGGAATTCTGAATAAAATCCCCATTTTCCATGCCGCGAGCCGC